>NZ_AUBP01000027.1 GCF_000429305.1 Desulfovibrio inopinatus DSM 10711 | reverse complement strand
CCACTCAAAATCAGCGTCATCTATTAACTTCTCAAGTAGAGATTCCCAGATTCCCTTGTCACGCCAACGACAAAATCGACGATGTGTATTTTTCCAATCGCCGTAATCGGGTGGAAGATCTCTCCATGGAGCCCCAGTTCGGAGTATCCAGAAAACGGCATTAATGAAAAGCCGATTGTCATGGGCGACACCTCCCCACGTTCCTTTTCTTCCTGGTAAATGAGGTTCGAGCAACTCCCATACCCGGTCAGAAATATCATGTCGTCTATGTGCTGCACTCTTCATTCTGTCTTCTTTTTCCTTTTAGTATCCGATGCCAGGAAAAGAAGAATAAAGCAATCTTGTGACGACACTACCTAGGAATTGGAGTCGATTCCAAAGAAATTCATCACCGCCCGAGAAGCTCCAAGAATATGATCCGGTGCAGCGTTGTGACTCGTGATGGCAAATGCATCGTTATGTGTATGCATGCCGGTAAATGCTTTTTTCCCAAAAATGTCTGGAGCTCCCATCATCCCTTTGAGGTCGCGCCCCGGATGCGGAATGAGCACCATATCCGGTCCTTCCTGTGCGAGAGGGCCGGTATACAATTCTTCGCGACGCAGACACGCTGCAATGACAGGAGTGTCACGAAAACGAAGTCCCATAAACAATGATTCAAGGTCGTCAAGCAACCCTTCGGCATCATCTTCCTGCACCGTCCCTCCAGCAAATCGGGATTTTCGATTCAGATAAATTCGCGACGGGTCCATGGCAAAAGCTTGAGTTCGAGCAGGATCAATATCGGAAATCATACGCGGATCTGGTTTCGCATATTCAAGCAGTCCTGCGCGATGAAGTACTGTATTGAGATAGACTTCCGTTTCCAACGGACCGAATCCATGATCGGAGAGAACGAGATGAAAACGATCATGGTCCTGGAAATCCGACTCAAACCGTTTCATCAATGTACCAACAAACGCATCAACACGAGCATAATAGCCATAAAATCGATCATGATCGGGGTGCGAAGCATCCGTGTATGCATCAAACGCATAATGATGCAGTCGGTCTGTTCCGGTCACGACAACCATAAAAAGGGACCAATCACTCTCCTCCCAAAGCATATCAACAGCTTCCTGGCGCACGAGCAAGGTACGTTCGAGTTCCGGGAAGAGAAGGCGCTTGTCGGCCAATACTCGTGGCAGATCAATATCTGCTGTATAATGCATCTTTTTCAGTTTGGGATAAAGAGAAGCCGGAGCCACCCCTTTTTGTAAATCTGGAGCAACAAATCCGGAAACGAGAACACCGGGAATGGAACGCGCAGGATAGGTGGCAGGCAAATTCAATACTACGGAAGATAAACCGATTTCGCCCAAACGATCAAAAATTGTTTTTGTTTTGACGTCACGAAAGGAAGGCAATGTCAGGCCGTAGGTTCGATTGACATCAGTAAAACCGTAAATCCCATGATGACTCGGATCCATACCGGTCATGAAAGAAGTCCATGAAACGGAAGAAATCGGTGGTTGAGTAACTTCCATGGAGGACAAACTCCCCTCCTGGACTAGACGGCCAAGATGAGGAGTAATGCCACGTTCTATACAATCAACCAAAAGGTTGTGCGGTACACCATCAAGTCCAATGACAAGGGCTTTTTTGCTCATGTCACTTCCTCATATGTCAAGACGTTAGGCTGTGCTTTCGTGAATACGTGATCAAAATGTATGCGAAAAGAGACGAAAGCAACCGTCTCTCTTGGCATGCAAACGCTCAAAGGAATAAAAGTTATATACCGCGGAACAAAAAGGCAATAGTTTTCAATAAAATCACGATATCAAGCAACACGCCCGAATTGCGAATATAATACAAATCATATGACAAATTCTCGTGAATTGCATGTTTTCGGTCTACGCTTATTTGCCACAACCCGGTAATTCCGGGGAGCACTTCAAGGCGTCGCCGGGCTTCTTTATCATAGTCATCGACAATAAATTGCATCTCAGGACGCGGCCCCACTAATGACATGTCCCCTTTGAGAACATTAAACAGCTGGGGGAGTTCATCCAGACTGGTTTTCCGTAAAATGCGACCGACACGCGTCAATCGAGGATCACAGTGTTTGGTGGGATTGACCTGATAAGGACATGCATCAACGGTCATGCTGCGAAACTTATACATGGTAAACGATTTACCATCTTTGCCAATTCGATCATGAGCAAAGATAACTGGCCCTTTGGAATCCAGTTTAACAGCCAATGCGATGCAACAAAAGATTGGCCACAAGGCAGCGAGCAGACCTGCCGTGATTACAAGGTCAAAAAAGCGCTTGAATGAAAAGCTCTGTGGCGTTGTGATTGAAACAACACGAGCAGCAGGAATACCGTCGACAAAGAAATATTCCAATGCATTCCTGTCAAGGTGATACAACGATGGCAAAATATTGACTGTCAACCCTGTTCCTGCCAACTCACGAACGATCACTTCCATGTGTTTGTCGTCACGAACGGCAAAGGCAATAAAAATTTCACGAATGCCTAACTCATGAATAAGCCGATCAATATCGTCCCGTGTGCCCATGACATTCAAACAATCACATTGGAACAAACTTGAGGCAGCAATGGATATTCCCAGTTTTTCCGGATCGTCATCAATAAACGCGACAGGATGCAAACTTGTTTTTGAAGAACAATTGAGCAAAGAATAAATTTCTCGGCCTAAATTCCCTGCACCATAAATAAGGGCTGGGGTTCCACATTTTTTTCGCAGTGCACAAAGTCGATCATTTACCGTCAGACGACCATAAAAAACCATAATAAATGTCAGCGGAAAAGACGAAAGAACCAAACTCGCCACATGAGGCGCCCGAAAAGCGGCTAGGGCGGGAACAGCACAAGCGAGTCCCAAAATGAGCCCTAAAAAAGTACGCTTGGCATCTTCAAGATTAAGAAAATTGATCTGTTGGTTATACACACCGAAAAAGAATAAGATAAACGTTTGAAAGAGTGCTGTGAGACCAACAGGAAACGTCAAAGCCGATTTTGTAAGAGGCAATGCATATACATATTCGAACTGCAACAATACAATATTGGCAAATATGGGAGACATAAAAAATACGAGAGCATCATAAAGGCAGCTTATGATGAAAACAGCCAACGGCCATATATCATGTCGACCTAAAGGCCCGACACATATTGCGGGCTTGGCATGCACTGTTTCGGATGGATCTGCTTGTGTTGTGAAACGGGAGTATGGATTCATCATATTGTGT
This sequence comes from Desulfovibrio inopinatus DSM 10711, assembly GCF_000429305.1. NCBI lineage: Bacteria > Pseudomonadati > Thermodesulfobacteriota > Desulfovibrionia > Desulfovibrionales > Desulfovibrionaceae > Desulfovibrio > Desulfovibrio inopinatus. Next base: position 121,922 of record NZ_AUBP01000027.1, on the reverse strand, counting down.
GCTTCCCCCCAAAAGTCTTAACGATAATTCGTCACCGAAGTCATGACATCTCTGCAATGTATCTAAAGATTATACATACCACATTCTGTAGATAGTAGAAGCAGGAAATATGCCATTTTTTATGGGGGAATTTTGCTGAAAAGCCCGACGAGTTGCAGCACTCATCGGGCTTTTCTGTAGACTTCCTATCTCCAACCAAGATCAAGTGCCATATCTTTGGGGGCTTCAAGTGCAACCGCATAGGAAACGGTCTGTTTTTTTCCGGGAGGAATGGACAAATTCCACAAAAAAACGTGGGGATCATCCGGGGCTTCTGTGGCTTTGGGGTCACTTGTTATCGTCAGTTTAATGTTTTCGTCTCGTACCTGTGGTTTTGCCTCTTGAACAATCACATCGACTTGATGTTGTGCATTATTGGTAATGTTGTAGGCAAAATCCCAACGATAGGTTTGCTTCGACGTGATAATTCCGGCATCACCGGATTGTTTTGAGACAAGATTGCTTTTCACATCAATTGACGGCGCACGCCCAAAAAATAGATCATTTTTTTGTTGCGCAGTTTCGAAAGGACGTTTTCCGACAAGAGCTCCATCCACAAGAAAGATGGCCTGTCCTCGTGGCAGTAAAATACTCTTATTGAAGTCTGCCTTGGCCGTCAGAAACGCAGCCAGTTCAGCCGACGGTCGAACTGTGTAGACAAATTCGCTTTCGACATTCTGTGTGGATATAAGAAGCTGCGTGTCTTCTCCTGCGATCAAATTCCGCTTCCCGAGATGCCAAATAGCATAGGAAGCTCCACGTCGATCCTCCTGGGGCACACCGGCGCCTCCAGCAGCATTACTTTGAACCACTTCCATTGCCATATCCGCCATCGGTGCCGGCGCCATCGCCTTAAAAGCACGAGCCTGAACTTTCGGACGAGGAGCAATAACCCAGGGAGACACCGCAGGCGGTATTAAGCCTTGACGCGGAGCAAGGGTGGCCAAAGCAACATCAACTTGTTCAATGTTTTGGCCAAGTCCCTGTCGTATTTGCGCCTCAAATGTGAATTCAACCGTTTTTTTCTCAGGAACAGCATTAAAACGATAAATCGGAGACCACCCACAACCTGACATGGTGGAAATCGTTTCTAAATCAATCGGCCCTGCTGCAGCTCCTGTCAGGTCTGCTTTAACACGCCACAAGGTGCGAACATGCCCTGTGGCATTATCAAGTTTTTTTTGGAGTAAATCCACTTTCCGCTGAATCTCTTTTTGTTCATTTTCCAAAGGATGCCGGGAAGAGAACAACGATTCAACTTCTTGGCCCAATGTCGATGCGATTTGAGACAACTGCTCTGCTGTCGGAGAGGTCATTTCCCCCATCTTACTGTTCGTCCAGAACGTAATCCGGGCATTAATTGCATTAATTTTTGCTCCGATATTGGCAAGTTGGGTTTTCGCAGCTTCGAGCTCGGCTCGCAGCTGTGCAACATGTTTTTTGTCAAGACGATTCACTCTATCCCACGTGATATTGGCAAGCGTCACCGAGGGGGTCAGCACATGAACCACCAGCGTGTCGGGATCGGCCTCCCCTGGCAAATTGAACAAAACGCGTTGATTTTGTTTCTGTGTTTCAGGTTGCAATTGAAAGTGCTGCGTCACCCGACATTGCGAAGGGTACATTAAGATAGAGGTTATCTCGGCCTGTCCGCTCCCAGGGAACATCATCACGGCAATAGCAAAAAGAATGTAGAAAAACGGCTTCATACCGACTCCATAGTTCGTATTGGTTATTTTTGTTCTTGGGCACAATTCTTTCAAAGTATGAAACGATACGTTCTCTTGTAACGAAAAACCACAAAAGGTGCACTATTTCAGCAGGAACTTGCTTAGGTGATAAGGAAATATCATGAGCCCGAGATCATTTTGTCAATTCAATGCGTTTATCAAAGATCTGTGTGTTCGGGCACGCTTTCATTGGTCCCCAACTCGTCCTCTTCTTGCTCCTTTAATGAGATATGGAAGGAAAGCCATGACACAACTCTCTCTTCGGTTCCAAACGTGTGGTACATCATTTCCAAGATATACCACATATTCCTCCTCTCAAAATACAATCCTTTCAAACAAAACAAGCAGATTTGCCTCGGGGAAGCGAACAAGTCGTCTCATTAAGGCGTTGTCGGAGCGTGCACAGATTGTTCAATCATCACAATATGACACACTTTTCGCACCTGACCCGGTACAGGCACTGACACTTGCTTTGGAAATTGCTCGAATGGGGACCGGAAAGTTCCATGCCGTTTTCCTTATGAATCCACTTCCAATGCCTGGTTTTACTTCTAGGGGAGATGGGCATATTAGCGCAGAGGCATTGTTTCGTGCCGGTCTTGCAGAATACTTGCCAGGGGGGGAACACATTCCGCCTCCTGATCCAACGAATTGCCTCTGGGATAATTCTGGTGATTGCCACGCTTGTGGGTTGCGTTGTGCCTCCTATATGAAGCAATATCTGAGCAATAATAATGAAATTGCAGCAGTTGTTGCAGAACCACTTTTTAATGCGCCAAAGGGATATTTTGACGTACTTCGTTCTGCATGTGATACCCACAATGTTTTTTTTATATTAGATGTAGCAGGCGCAGTTGAAGACAGAACGCCTTCCCTTCCTTGTAATAACTTTCAAGCTGATCTCCTTATTTATTCATCAACTGACCCAATGTATGGCATAAGTAAATTGTAAACGACATATCGCATCAGCACAGTTACTCGAGTCAATATCTCTGCAAACCAGCCTTCCAATATAATCCCCCAAATACGACAATAACTTCAAGGGTTCTTTCCGAAGGAAAGAACCCTCCTTCCCACCGTGCTTATTCTGTCACGTGACTTCAACCCAACCACTATGTCCCTCACTTCGTATAGGAAAAACAGGTACATGGATCGCACCGATACATTTTTAAATTTTGTAAACATGACTTCGAACTCTACTCATATTTTTTACATTCCACTGCATTATTATTATGGACATAATGAAAAATGATGCGTATTGATATATGAGATATGTTTTTTTATTTTCTGTCTAGGGTCGCTTTATACCGCAGCTCAATATAAAAATTTACCATCTATAACATAGCCCAAACTGAGGGCTGCCTCCTGCGCAGGAGACATCAAATGCTCGGTGATTGAAAGATCATCGAGCATTACAATTTTATTGAACTCCAATATGCATTATCATTAATCACTATAGTTTTTATAGAAAAAAATGCAAAAATTCTCTCTTCATTTTGCTCTATTTCTTCATATCATACAGTTTGCACAACACTTCCATACAACACATCATTCAGAATCATTATTGCACTCATAAATAAGCTTTCGAAGTGAATATCGTCGTTATTTTATAAGATATTTGAGGTTGCAGTGGCGGTACATTTTTCATGTTTACAAAGAAAGATAAGAAAAAAAATAAAAATGTCTGCTTTGTTACATAAAGATTTTCTGCGATTAGAAATCAATAGACATTATAAACAACTATGAATTGTTATTCTCCATTCCTGGCCCATTTCAAAAGACTATTCTCTAAAATATCATATATAAACATCAAATATTCTGCACTTTATCCTACAGTTCAATCAAACAGCATATCATGAAATCTCCATAACACCATCTACGTAAGATCAGACATAAGTGTACTTTCAATAAATCATCGTTCTGTGTCCGTTTATTCTTCCTTCTTCCTCCATGTTCACAACAATCTCCTTCGACCAGCCAGCATCAAATGATGGAGAGAACTTTCATCTCAACTTCACACAAGGCCGAACACACAGCATAAAAAAAGGCGCTCCCCAAAGGAAGCGCCTTCATAATCAGCCTATTGACGTAATAATACGTCTTAGCCTTTGCCTTCAAGCTCAAGACGAACTTCTTTCGCCACTTTCCACAGAACCGTCAGAACCAAACCACCCGTTGCGTAGATCATGCAGGAAATAAGGAGTTCCGGCACGGTCGGCATGTAGGGAGTAATGGTTTCAAACGGCGTCGGGTTGAAACCGGCAACGATGAGGCCCATCCCCTTATCGATCCAGGTTGCGATAACCAGAGCGATAAGCGCAATGGGCAAAGCCTTTTCATTGTAACGAATCGAAGGCGGAATAAGGAAAAGCAAAGAACCAAGTCCCAAAATGGTAGCAGTCCACATGAAGGGCACGAGTTCAGCGTGTCCATCGATACCCGAGAAGAGGTAGACCAGCGGTGCCATGTGGCCAGGAATATTGCTGTAGAAGGAGGTGAACACTTCGAGCAGGAAGAAGAAGACGTTCACACACATCGCATACGTAATAATCGTGGACAACGCCTTGATGGCTTCTTTGCCCGGATCAAACTTAGTCAGTTTTCTGAGCAACAGCGTCAGCAGCAGCAGAATAGCCGGCCCGGAGCAGAACGCCGAAGCAAGGAAGCGAGCAGCCATGATGGCGGTCAACCAGTAGTGACGACCCGGCAGACCGGCGTACAAGAAGGCCGTGACCGTGTGAATGGAAAAGGCCCAGATAATGGAAGTATAGACCAGCGGCTTAACCCACTTGGGCGGATCCATTTTTTTCCGATGCGCCGACAGGCTCGTCCAGCCGATAACGAGATTGAGCAGGAGGTAACCGTTCAGAACGATCATGTCCCAGAACAGAATCGAATGCGGCGTCGGGTACAGCATGACGTTGAGCATACGTTGCGGAGAACCGATATCAACAACGATAAAGCCCAAACACATGACGACCGAGGCGATTGCAAGGAACTCACCAAGGATGATCATCTTGCTGAAGGCTTTGAAATGATGAAAATAATAGGGAAGCACCAGCATAACGGCCGAAGCGGCCACGCCGACGAGATACGTAAACTGGGCAATATAGAAGCCCCAGGATACGTCACGGCTCATACCGGTAACTTTCAGGCCAACAGTGAGCTGGTACAGGTAGAATCCCGCGCCCAGGCCGATTATGGCGAGAAGCGCGAAGAGCAGTCCCCAGTACCTCGGGCTTCCTTTCAAGGCTTTTTCAAGCATGACCGCTCCTTATATGACGTAGTAGACGCAAGGCTGGGTGCCGGCGTCAGGTTTGCGACGGATGGTGAAATGCTCTTTCAGCGCTTCGCGGACTTCCGATTTCGGATCTTTCAGATCGCCGAAGATCATCGTGCCTTCAGAGGCCTCGACGCAGGCCGGGGCCAAGCCCTGAGCCAAGCGTTCGGAGCAGAACGTGCACTTTTCAACAACCCCTCGAGTCCGTGTAGGGAATGTCGGGTTGATCTTCTCAATGAAAGGCCGAGGATTCTGGAAGTTGAAACTCCGTGCACCGTACGGGCAACCGGCCATGCAATAGCGGCAGCCGATGCAGCGGTGCCAGTCCATCTTCACGATGCCATTGCGGGGGTCCTTAAACGTGGCTTGCGTCGGGCAGACGCGCACGCAGGGAGGCTGCTCACAATGGTTGCACAGCAACAAGTAGTCGTTTTCTTCAACACCTTCAGCAAGGTGATGATTATGCTGATTCGGGAATGCCTGTTCAAAAGGCGCCGACCACAACCATTTGATGTTCTGTTTGGTCGGAATATTGGGCACGTTGTGGATCGAGTGACACGCATGGGCCATTTTCTCGCGGATTTCCGGAGTCATCTTGTTGGCAAAGACGACAAACGACCACTGCTCGGCCTTCAACGGGTGCTGAAAGTTTTCGACCGTAGGAACGGTGGATTTCGCTTCACTGGCCTGGGCGGTGCCATCAGCCAAGAAGCTCAGCTTGGCTGCTCCGACGCCAAGGGCGGCAACTCCCGCCATTTTCAATACTGTACGTCTATCCTTTTTCATTGATTCGCCCCCGTCGGAGAAGTGTTGTGGCAATCCCAGCAATAGGGAGCAACACCCACAGCATTGTGGCACTGGTCACAGAACTTTTCTTTGTTGTCGTGGCAGCGCATACAGGTGTTCGTCAGGCTCTTGCTGTATTCCTTGCCTTCGGCATTGACAAAGATGCGTTCGCCGTCGCGAATGACTTCCGTTCGCCATTCATTAAGCAGTTGCATGTGGGAAGTACGCATCCATTCGGTTGCCATGACACATTGCTTGACATCCTTCGGCAATTCAAGTTTTACGTCGAAGTCCTTATCTCCCTTGAAGAAAAAGGGCATCAACACAAGAGCAAGAAACACGAGCAGGCCGGGTACGATATATTTCGCGTTATACATGCCTTATTCCTCCTCGTAACCGGGCAAGGGTTCCCCGCGCAGGTCGGTAGTACGTTCCTGCTCGCCCTCTAAGATCATGGCGTTGCCCACAAGTTCGTGGACACCGGCCACGTTAACGCCAGGAGCCCAGTAATCGCAAAGCGGAGGCAAGGTGGCGCGGTCGATGGCGCAGATGCAGGCCAACGTATTGACATCATGATTATCGCGCACAAACTTCACGGCGCTGCCTCGAGGCAGCCCACCACGCAGGCGCATCTCCATGAACTCTTCGTTGTTCAAACCGGCACCACCACCGCAGCAGAATGTTTGCTCACGGATGGTGTTGGAGGGCATTTCGTAGAATTCGGGAACCACATTTTTAATGATGTAGCGCGGTTCTTCGAAAAAGCCCATGGCACGCGCCGGGTTGCACGAGTCATGAAAGGTGGCTTTGATGTTGCCGTTACGCGAAGGATCAAGTTTGAGCTTGTTGTTATTGATGAGGTCTGCGGTAAATTCGCAGATATGCAGCATCTTTGTACCGGCAGCGGCGTTAAAACGAGTTCCCGTAATAGGGCTGACCGGTGTTTCAAGGAAATCTGCCGGCCCGTTCATGGTATCCATGTATTGGTTGATGACGCGCCACATGTGACCACATTCACCACCCAAAATCCATTTGACACCCAGGCGTTCGGCTTCGGCGTACATTTTGGCATTGAGCTTTTTCATCATGGTATCATTGGTGAAAAGCCCGAAGTTACCGCCTTCAGATGCGTATGTGGACCACGTGTAATCCAGTCCCAACTCATGGAACAAGATGAGATAGCCCATGTAGGTAAAGATACCGGGGTCGGCAAAGATGTCACCTGAAGGGGTGATGAACAGAATCTCAGCTCCCTTCTTGTTGACAGGCGGATCTACACGAATACCGGTAATATCCTCGATGTCATCAATGAGGAACTCCATCATGTCTTTGTAGGCATGCGGCTGGATACCAAGGTGGTTCCCGGTACGGTTACAGTTACTGACCGGTTCCATGATCCAGTTGATGTTCAATCCGACAAGATGCAGCAGTTCACGCGCCATCATGGTGATTTCGGCGGTGTCGATGCCGTAGGGGCAGAAAAGCGAACAGCGGCGACATTCCGTGCACTGATAGAAGTACATGAACCATTCTTTGATCACGTCTTCTTCCATCTTGCGTGCACCGGCCAACTTGCCAAGAATTTTTCCGGCAAAGGTGAAGTCGTTGCGGTAGATGGAACGCAAAAGCTCAGCACGCAGAACGGGCATATTTTTCGGATCACCCGACCCAATGAAATAGTGACACTTATCGGCGCAAGCACCGCAGCGTACACAAATGTCCATGAAGACTTTAAACGAGCGGTATTTCTTCAGGCGCTCACGGAAGCCTTCCGAAATAATTTCGCGCCAGTTTTCCGGAAGTTTCCAGTCTTCATCTGTGGGTTTCCATTCACGGGAATTGGGGAACCCCAGGCCTTTGATGATATCCGGTTTGCCGGGATAACTGAAAACGCCCGGCCGAAATTCGGGACGGATATCCATCCATCCCTTCACGGGCGTCGTGTACTTGATATCCAGTAATTCTTCTGGGGGTGGCATCTTAGCCATGGTCACTCCTTTTGAAATCACGCCTGTTTCGGCAAATTTTTACGCTTCCTTTTCCACCGGCAATCCGGCCTCAATCATCTTTTCCCTGTAATCATCTTCATAAGCGGCATAGGAATGCGGCTTAACTTCAGGATCGTTCCAAGGATTGATATGCCGTCTGATGCGGCTGTCATTCGGAAGGTTGCGGGTGGGGCTCAAAAAGACGCCGCCCATGTGCATGAGCTTGCTGAAAGGAAAGTACATGAACAGCACACACACGAGAAATAAATGGACAAAAAAGGTCGCGCTAATATTCGAAGGAAGGACGGGAGACAGAGTGACCAGTCCGTACGCGAGGTCTTTAATATTGATGACGTCGACCTTGGTGATATAACGCATCCACATTCCGGTGAGAGCAATTCCAAGAATGAGAAAAAGCGGGAAGTAGTCCGACGGAAGAGAAATATACCGGACTTTCGAGTCGAAAAAGCGGCGCAGGAGCAAGAAGCCCAGACCAACAAGAATACCAATGTCAGTAATGTAGAGCTGAGGAGCGCCGATCTGCAGGATGCTGTCCATGAAATCGAGGTTGGCAATACCGGCAGGCAGGGGTTGAAGGAAAAAACGCAAGTGTCGGATCAGAACCAAAAGAAAACAGTAATGAAAGGTCAGCGCGAACAACCACAGCCATTTCGCGGAATTAAATCCGACCCGGCCTTGTTCTTTGTCGAGCTGAATGGACGTGTTCCGAAACAAGGAGCGGAACGTCACGACTTCGAGAATCATGCGAACGAAGGTCTCAAATCCCGAAGTCGGGTTATCAAACCGATTCCGCTTGATCCACGGTAAGGACTTTTGCTGTCCAGCCGTTGTCGGAATCCGAAACGGCACGGGAGCAGACGCCCAGTTATAAATTTTGATGACAAATCCGACGATAAAAACCGCGATTGCCACGTACGGCAAAAATATGCCGAAAAAACCCTGCATCCCGGCGCCCGCGCCTACATAGGCGATGAGCATGAGCGCCGCTACCGCAACTAAAGAGAAAAACGCTGCCATGTAGCCTCACCTCGTTTGCTGTTTCACGTTACGATTTCGGGACAGTGTCCGAAAGTTCGCAGACCAAGTTCGCCCGCCGAAGCAGGGTCGCGTGCGTATTCTTAAGCTCTTTGATGCGCAGTGCGAAGAGCTTTTCCCGGCATTTGCTATAGATGTCAAGGCCCAGCAGCAAGACGACGTCGATACGTGACTCGAGTGCCAGGAACTCCACTGCCATGTCGGAGCCTGCAAGATCGTTCCAGAACATCTCACGGACAACTTTTTTCAGGAGAGGCAGAAAAGTTAATGCTTCCGACGGCGCAAAGTTCTGAACGGCGCGGATGCGAACCACCTCTTCCAAACCAGGTTTGGCGGCCTCCAACCGGCTATCGGTATCGGCATCGTTGCTGACAAGATAATCAATGACGGCGGCGATACAGACAGAAAAGGCATGGCAAACAGGGTTTGCAAAGCGATTCTTTTCCTTTTTCCACACGGTGGCGGTTTCAGGAGCATACGTCGACAAAATTGCGTCGAACCACTTTTGTTCCACCTTCGCGCGGTTTTGTGCAATGAGGAGTGGGAGTTTTTTTGTCAAGAGGATCGTCCTTTTATTCACAAATGCCAATCGGCTGAACACTTATCAAAAATTGAGCATTTGTAAAGTTTTGAGAGTCATTATCAAAATAGGAAGCGACTGAATAGCCCCTTTTACCCTACAATTTCGTGAGAGGCAAAAACAAGCAAAATTGACAAATATGAAAAATCACACTCAAAAAGAATGGGTTTGCAACTTGACGAGGTTGGTTGTACAGACAATCTGTTTTCAGTATGTCGACTTTTCACGAGGAACACATGACCTTGACAGAAAGGCAAATGAATATAGTTCAAACAGTGGCCGATTTTGATTCTATTGATCGCTATCAGGGGACTCTCCCCCGCAAGCACGCGTTTATGTATGATGAGAAGGATATAAACGAGCTTGTACATTCCGATATTTTGCAGTGGGTGAAGCTCACTTTCCCCTGTGGCAAAGGCGTCAAGGGGTTACGTTTGACGTCCACCGGTCGCAAATTTCTGGAAGGCCCGAAAAGAGCGTGTACGTCAAATGAAACATTGCCCACCCCTTCGCAACTCGATCTTCTTTGTGATATCGTCTACACGTGCCGAATCAGCCTTTTCCGAGGCATCATGCCCAAAAGCATGATTCGCCAATATGCAGAAAACGATGTCGAAGAACTCTATCTTGGCGGATTTATTTTGAGAATTAAAATCCGTCTTGAAGACGGAGAAAAGTTGAAGGGTTTTATTCTGACAGCCAAAGCAAATCGCCTCCTCAAAGAACTCGCACTGATTTAGGCGACCATTCTCGCCTGTCATGAAACACTATAGCCATTCAAAGCCGGCTTGCGTTTATGCGAGCCAGCTTTGAATGGCTATAGGCAAATATTCCACGTGATGCGGCCCCCTCGCCCACAAGCTTTACATGCCAGACTCATCAGATGTGCCCGAAATCGTTACGCTCGGCTCTTCTGTTCGATTGGCCGGACGCCAACTGATTTCAATTGAAAATTTTTCTTTGTCTTTCTTCTGCGAGGCCTTCATTTCCACATCAACAATGCTCGACGGCCGCAAGGTGACACAATCTTCCCCGGCGGTCATGCAAATCGCTCCGGACTTCATATTTGACACCACGTCTTCAAGGTATGCAATAACCTCTCGTAACTCCATGATGCCTTCCATCTTCACTTTGCTCTTACCCATTGTATTTTTCCTTTGCTGGAGTTGGGAATCATGAAACCGACTGAATGTCGGTCAATACCGAATTCGATCTCCTCGTGTCCAATCTTTTCCTTAAAAAGTGATTTGGAGCTCCGTGGCCTTGATTTTCTTCAAAAAAACAGCGCCGCCTCGAGCCCTAACAAAACGTTGAAGACGGAGTCCGGCTTCGCTTTTCAGTGACACTTTCTCTTTTGAAAAGATTCCCCCGTCGGAGGCATTATCGAAGATACGAACACATGCCTTCTCGTCTGGGCACCTTACACAAATACTCAGTTCCTTCGTATCTTCCTCGTATTGTGCACTTTTTACCGCATCTTCTGGAATTAACGGATCAATACCGGCCATACGAAGGGCAAGCACACAAGCCAAAGCGATACTATATGCTTTCTCAAATGCGACGATTGCTTCAACATCGTTTCTCGTATCCCAATCTTCTTCGGGAACAAATCGAATGGCGTAGAACGATGTCGTATCAAGCTCTATCTCGACTGTAACGGAAATATGCGGTGCGACGGCCGTAATTTTATCCGCGAGTCGATCCAAAAAAGAACGTAAATCCACACCGGCTGACGGCAAGAGATCATAGCTGTCCAAAAGCAATTCGGAAAAGAGCGTAAACCGGTCCGACGATTCAAGACCATCACCGTTGTCTTCGTCAGCCATCGCGGTCATCAGTCCACCAAGACGAGGAAGAAAATCACGTCGAGAAGACTCCGCAACACTTGCGTCGGTCATTCGCAAGGCATTCGTATCAATAATGGTACAGCAGAGCCGCGGATCTCCTTCTGGGCTTGTCATGCGACGTCGCAAGACTGTAACTTGGAGCAAGCCCTTCCGGCCACGAATCTCCATGAAATCGCCGCGCCCTTCCGATTGCTCAAGGGCACAGGTGCAGGCATGCTGTTCCACCTCACGCCATCGACCGAGTACACAATGTCTCGCGAAAGAGCTCCCGATGGTTTCATCAAGATCCACCAGTTCATTGAAAGCACGATTACCGAAGACAATAATACCGTCCTCATTCATTTCAAAATACGGCAAAAACAATCCATCAAGCAAAGCCGAGGATGTATGTGACGGTTCAACACTTGGTTGCTTATCATCGACCGACTGCACTATTCGGTTTTCTCGTGATTCAAAGCCACTCAGAGGCATGGAAAACGGTTCATAATGCGTGGCTTCAGAGTGTAAACCAGGACGTCGTTGCGACGTATTTCGCGATCCAGCGAGCCCTTGAAGTGGATCTTTACCAAGGCGGGATTGATCTGCCATGAACGTGCCTCATGGGGCGCTCATATCATTCCGCCCCGATTGCGCCGCAATTTCGCGGCAAAGGTTAATGTAATCGAGTGCCCCATTACTGTGCGGGGAATATCTGAAAATATCCTGTCCAAAGCTCGGCGCTTCGGCCACGGCAATATTGTCACGGATTTTCGTAGTAAAAAGGATATCACCGAAATATTCCCGAATCTTGACGATTACTTCACGATTCAATTTTTTTCGCTTTTGATAGCGTGTGGCGATGATACCGGTTATCTCCAAAGGAGGGTTGAGGCGCTGCTTGACGGCGCCAACCGTCTCAGCCAACTTGCCAAGGCCGTGGAGCGCGAGAAACTCTGGTTGGAGCGGAATAAAGACTTCCCGAGCAGCACAGAGACTCATAACCGTCAGCAATCCCAAGTTTGGTGGGCAGTCAAACAGGAGAAAATCAACGGGGGGCAAGTCGACCAATGCATCCGCGAGGAGAAATTCCCAATTCGATGTCGCTGAAAATACGGCGTCGACTTGCGCCAAGTCCAAAGACGCAGGAACGAGGTGCATCCCTTCGACATCAACAATAGCTTGATGAAGCTTCGCCGAGTCGGATAACACATCGAACATTGTGGCTCGCGTCTCGTCAGGTTCTACACTGAGCGACAGAGTCAGATGGGACTGGGGGTCGAGGTCGATCAACAGTACGGAATATCCCAATCGAGTCAGGCCAGCCCCGATATTTACGACAGAGGTGGTCTTGCCAACCCCGCCTTTCTGGTTAACAACGGCGATGGTACGCATAAAGACGACTCCTTGCCGGCCGCGGCACAACCGCAGCAGGATGAAATGCAATGAATGATTCTCAGTATTTCCCATTTCCTAGGACAGATCAAGACGAGCGCCCTTGGCTCCTGGGGCTTAGATTACAAACTATCACACGGCAATACGCTATGGTGGTGGCGAGCTTCGTGCTCATGATGACGCTCGCCGGAGGCTCCCAAAGCTTTGCTGCTTCGTACACCCTTCCGCAGTCCCCCCGAAATGTACCTCTCCCTTCGTCAACAAAACCGCTCTGCTCATCCCCGAATACCAGGCTTTTTCCTTCCCCACTCCCGCAAGCCCAGGCTTTGCGGGCTGGGATCGAACGCTATCTGCAAGGACAATTGAGCAGAGCTCAACAGGAACTCGCGAAAACGGCTACAGAAGTTGGCCCGCTTCAAGCCTACATTCTCTATTATCAAGGACTCTGCGAATTCAAACTGGGACGTTTTCAATACGCATTGAATACATTTGATCGTGCGGCTCAATCTCCAGGAAAAGAACTCTTACGCCGAGATCTACTTTTCTTACGTGCTCTATGTCTTGAATATCTTGCGCGTTACAAAGCAGCCCTCGCCCGCTATCAAAGTTGGCTTGCTCAGTCAGGAAACAGTCTCCGCGCATACGTTCAATTGCGTGCCGCTGTCTGTGCCAGCCGCATCGGTCAGTCCAAAACGGCTGCGAATTTGCTGGAAACCTGCCTGAAAACCTATCCTTGGACCAATTCGGCAGCAGCCGCTACGACGCTTGCTCATGAGTTGCACACACAAGGAACGATTGCATTCAATCCCAATGCCGAAACGGTCCAACGAAAGATGCTCACACGCCTTATCGATCGGGGTAAAGGGCAAGACGCCTTACAACTCGCCGACAAATTGCTGAAAACCACCGCAGACCGCAATCGTATTTTGTATTATAAAGGGAAAGCGCTCTATCGACTCCGCAAAACTCGAAAGTCCATTGAGACATTGGAACACGTCGTTAGATCGGCTCCGCAATCAGGCCTTGCTCCCTGGGCACTGTACCACCAGGCAAAAGGATATTGGCGATACGGAAAAGAAACTGACGAAGCCGACATGGAAAGTGCGCTGCAACGCGTCCTTGCCATGAATCCATCGGACGCACGAGTTGTTCATGCTTCACGCAAACTGTTAATGCTCTATCTCATTGAACATGCCCGCTTTGCTGAAGCATTGAAACAAGCTGATATTCTTGTGGCTACAGCTGGCCCGAAAACCGCCAAACAAGCGCAATGGCTCGGTGCAATTCTGCCTCTTGCCTTGGGAAGACCAAGTCAAGCTGTTGAACGCTTGGCTGCCTATACTTCCATTGCCTCGGGAGCAGAGGAACAAGGAGCTGTCCACTACTTTTCCGGCAAAGCCCTCATGGCCAATAACCAACTTCACCATGCTGCGGCACAATTCAAATATACTGCGCTCACCTGGCCCAATACATACTATGGCTATGAAAGTGCTCGCCTCCTCGCTCAATTACGCGACACGGCCAACATCGATCCGCATGCTGTCAAACCGGTTGCTCCCATCCCAGGCGCACCACGATGCCCCACATCGACGAATTTCGATCCTGGCATCGCTGCAACAACACCGGCATCGAATAGAGCTCTTGTTCTCGAATCCGTAGGCCTGAACACATTGGCACTGCCCGAATGGGAAGCCGCATCGCGAGCCAAGCCCCACGACGGAGGTCTTGCCTGTCAGAGTGCCCGACTCGCCGCTACCATGGGGAAGCATATGGACGCTGCTCGTCCTCTGTGGCGTACTTTCGGAGGATGCCTCTTTCGCGGTTCTCCTGAAGGCCTTATGCCCATCCGCTCCATCTTGTATCCACAACAATACGCTTCAGACATCATTGCCAATCTTCAGGGAACAGACATCGACCCAACCATTATTTCTTCCCTGATTAGACAAGAAAGCTATTTCAACCCTTCCGCTGTATCAGGGGTCGGTGCCATAGGATTAATGCAAATTATGCCAGCGACAGGAAAAACCATTGCTTCCTGGCTCAAGGATCGTTCCTATAGCCGTAACAAACTCTTCAATCCCGCATTCAATCTTCGCTACGGCATCACCTACTTCAAACGCCGATTCTCTCGTTATAATGCAATTGTCCCAACGTTATGCAGTTACAACGCCGGATTCAAAAAGGCCGACGTTTGGAATGCCCACCTCGGAAACCTCGATCAAGACTTGTTCATCGCCTTCATTCCCTATACGGAAACACGTAATTATGTCCGGCGCATTCTCAACAATGCGACAATGTATAGACGCTTATGGTGAGCTGAAAAAAATTACACAGAGACAGAAAGTCTTACGGACATGGCTCACCCCATCGAGAACCAATAAAAAAACGGGAAAGACCGAAGCCTCCCCCGTGCAATTCCATCTATGGAAACCCAGATTACCAGTTGTGCTGAGCGATTTCGTAATACGACATGGGGTGCTGGCAAGCCGGACACTTTTGTGGAGGCATGGTTCCTTCGTGGATATACCCACACTTACGGCAGCGCCATTTCACCGGCTCGGCACGTTTGAAAACACGATCATTTTCAATATTGCCGGCCAGTTCAACGTAGCGTTGTTCGTGATAGGCTTCGGCAACAGCAATTTTTTCAAATGTCGTGGCCACTTCTTCGTAGCCTTCTTCATGGGCTATTTTCGCAAAGCCGGGATA
The DNA here is from genome assembly GCF_000429305.1 of Desulfovibrio inopinatus DSM 10711. Taxonomy (NCBI): domain Bacteria; kingdom Pseudomonadati; phylum Thermodesulfobacteriota; class Desulfovibrionia; order Desulfovibrionales; family Desulfovibrionaceae; genus Desulfovibrio; species Desulfovibrio inopinatus. The sequence continues at coordinate 106,536 of NZ_AUBP01000027.1, read as the reverse complement.
CATTTCGGTCGTTTCGTAATGTTCGCCCGCAGCGGCCGCAAGCAGATTGGACCGGGTATCGGCAATGACTCCGGCTGGAAATGCAGCACAAATCTCAACTTCTCCACCTTCAAGAAACTGAAAAAGCCGTTTGGCATGCATCACTTCCTGCTCCGCTGTTTCATCAAAAATGAAACTAATTTGCTCAAAACCATCTTTTTTGGCTTGTTTGGCAAAATACACATACCGATTGCGGGCCTGCGATTCACCGGCAAAGGCTGTGAGAATATTTTTTTCAGTCTGACTTCCTTTCAGTGACTTCATGATTTCTCCTTTTACTATCGTCAATGATTATGCGTTGAGAGCTTCCTATAGCATAAAATAATGTAAAGGCCAGTATCTCACCGTTCCTCAATTTAACGCATCGGAAAAATCGTCAATGATGTCGTTTATATTTTCAATACCGACGGAAACTCGAACAAGCGTATCGGTAATTCCTGCTTGCGCTCGATCTTCAGCCGACATTTTGACATGCGAGGTTTGCGCAGGCACACACACCAGGGTTTCAACACCCCCCAAACTCAGTGCCGGTGTTACCAGGCGCAGACATTCTAAAAAGCGTTCGACTTCCAACGCGTCTCCATCAAGCTCAAATGAAAGCATTCCACCAAATCCCCGCATTTGCCGACAAGCAATGTCATGACCGGGATGGGATTCGAGACCGGGATAGTAAACATGGGTCACAGCATCATGATTTTGAAGAAAGCCTGCCAGCACCATGGCATTTTCATTTTGCCGTTCCATACGAAGCGCAAGCGTCTTCATGCCACGTTCGAGGATATAGGCATCCATGGCATTGAGACTGGTTCCAAGATTCACCGCCGTTTCGCGAATCGACTCCATAAGTACTGCCGACGAAACCACGGCACCGCAGCATAAATCACTATGCCCATTCAGATACTTCGTTCCACTATGCAGAACAATATCGCAGCCGAGTAAAATCGGATTCTGATTAATAGGTGACGCAAACGTATTATCGACCACAGTCAGAACCCCTCGTTCCCGACAGACCTGAGCGATAGCGGCAAGATCGACAATGCCAAGTCGAGGATTAGAAGGGGTCTCAATATAGACAATTCGCGTTTCCGGCCGGATCGAGTCCGCCACGGTTTGCGCTGTAAATTCGCTGAGAAATTCATAGACGATTCCGAGTTTCGGAAACTCAGCCATCACCATATGGTGAGTTCCACCATAAATATCACCAGGAAGAATGACATGATGCCCGCTGGATAAAAACGGTAACAGCGAGACTGTCACGGCGCTCATGCCTGAAGAGACGATGATCCCGTCTTCAGCGTGTTCCAAAACGGCCAGTTTGACAGCGGCAGCATTGACCCCTTTGACATTCTGGTATCGAGGGTAACGCCCCACACCATCCGGACTGGGATAGCGGAACGAAGAAGATGTAAAGATAGGCGTATTCACGCCCCCGGTAGCTGGGTCAAAGTACGTTCCCGCGTGAACGCAGGTACTTTCTATCGATAAATTTTCTTTCGCCATACGGCGTTCCCCCTGGATGGTCTGAAATCACGATGTCATGACATTTTTGGACTTCTTCTTAACATTCTTCCCGGCCTTCCTGCGCCTAACCCAATCGATACAAGAAATAAGTAGGCTCCATTCCACAGGAACGATAACAATCGTCAGCGCTGTCGCTGTACACAGGCCAGTCACAAAGCTTGTTGCCATGGTTCCCCAGACAAGAGAATATTTGGGTATCCCGAGAGCCATAGGGAGCAAGCCCAACGTGGTTGTCAAAGTGGTCAAAAGAATAGGACGCAGTCGGATGCGCACTCCTTCTCGGATCGCTTCAAGCTTGGACATGCCAGATGCGTATAACCGATTGATAAAATCGATAAGCACCAACGAGTCATTGACGACCACCCCGGTGACACCCACTGTGGCAATGAAACTATTTACCGTAAACAATGATCGGGTAATGAATGTCCCAAAGACAACACCAGTCAAAGCAAACACTACAGCCGACAAAATGATAACCGGTTGTGTATAGGAACGAAACTGGGTCGCCAGTATCAAATAAATAATGAGAATGGACAGGAAAAAGGCATACCCCAACGACGTATACGACTTGGATGTACTTTCGAATTCCCCGGCAAAGTCCAGTGATGCTCCAGGGTATTTTGCAGCAATGGATTCATGAAAAGCTTTAACCGCTCGCACGATCATGGGACCGGAAATCGGCGCTCCCGGTTTGATATTTGCTGTTACAGTAATGGCCCTTTGCCCCTGAAACCGATTTTTTTGGCCAGGTTCGATATACGTCGAGACCGTCACGAGGTCCCCCAGACGGACGGCTGAAAAATCATGTTCAAAGACAGGAATACTCAACGCGTCTTCGGGCGAAATCAATGTCTTGGGATCTATTTTTAGACGGAGGTCAACATCTTCATCGGACAGACGGTATTCACCAACAAACCGACCATCAAGAACCGATCCTGCAAGAGCCGCTACTTGCCGTGGTGTCAGGTCATATTCAGCTATACGCTCCCGTATGGGAGAAAAGCGAAAAACGCGGTTGGGCTCTCCATTATCTGCGCCGAGATCAGTAAGCCATGGCGAAATTTTCGAATCGGTCTTCAAAAAATCGAGAACCTGCCCCCCAAGTCCTTCTACAGAAGCGACGTCAGGCCCCAGGATACGTACGTTGACATCTTTCCCGGCAGGCGGCCCACCTTTTTCGGCGCGTACGTGTACCTCCCAACCATCCTTCTGAAAACGCTTTTGCAGGTCATTTCGCATATACTCCAACAACGCCACAGGATCATTCTGCGGTGCGTCAGGGAAGACTTGATTTTCTTTAGTTGGCAATTCAACTGCAATAAACCCTGTATTCGCCCCATAAAATGTCTCATGATCCTCAGTCATGTAGAAGCCGGCATTAGCATCAGCCGATTTGACCATCCCTGGACCAAGTGATGCCAGATACGACGATACGGTTTTCAATCGTTTATCTGTGTCTTCAATAGGGGTTGCAACAGGACCAAACATTTCAACATAATAGATATTATAATCATCGGGAAAAAATTTGATACGAATGAGGTTCATCTTTCCCGACAAGGAAACTCCAAGAATGAAAAGTGCTCCGAGAAACACAGCGAGCATCCCTGCCAGCGCTTTCAAACGATGACGTAAAAAAAGGCAGACAAGCCCATCGACACGATCCTTGAGCCACACCATGAACGCCGGGTCTCGATGATGAAGTCCTTCCCCTCGGGCCATGCCTTTTGTTCCCGGCCAATCAAGAATATGCGCCGGTAAAATAAGCAAGCACTCGATAAGAGACGCAACCAGTGCATAGGTTACAGCTTTAGGAATTTGAGCAAAAAACTCGCCTGTCGATCCAGTCATAATCAGCATGGGCAGAAAGGCAGCGACTGTCGTCGCAGTCGCTGAAATGACGGGCCAAAACACTTCGCTCGTGCCTTCTATAACGGCTTCTTTGAGCGGTACTCCTTTCTGAATATGTCGATATACATTCTCCACCACGACAATAGCGTCGTCCACAATAATCCCGCTTACCAGAACGAAAGAAAACAAGGTGATTTCATTCAGCGAATTCCCGGTAAGCCACATGATGATCATCGTAACGAGAAAAGAAAATGGGATGCCCACCGTCGTCAACAGAGCATTGCGGAATCCCATGACGAGCCAAATGATAATCAGGACAAGCGTGATCCCGGCCATCAAGTTCAATCCCAAGGTCGATAAGGCGTCATCAATATAAACACGCTGGTCTTGCGTCAGAACAGCGTCCACTCCTTCTTTGGCCAAAACCGGAGCATATTCGGTCAGCACCTTTTCCACGGCCCCAACAATATCCAATGCATTGCCACTCGGTGATTTGATGATGCGGAGCGCGACGGAATCACGACTGTTGGTGGAGGTAATGACATGAGGGTCTCGGTAGGAAACTTGCGCCTGGCTCATAACGTCGCGCACGGTCACAAATGATCCATCTTTATCCCGCCGAATGACCGTATCCGCCACCTGATCCGGAGACCGGAAACGTTCGTCCACCACGATGACAAAATCCCCGCTTTCTGCGGTAAAATCCCCTGCCGGGATGGTCACGTTGGCCGCAGTCAACGCGTTCGCCACGTCATCGAACACCACCCGGTTGCGAACGAGCTTTTCCGGATCGAGAGTCACATGGAATTCCCGGGTGTACTCGCCCTGCAGCTCAATTTCTTTGACTCCAGGAATGCGCTGAAGGGGAATCTTCAATTCATCGGCGATGAGTGACAACGCACGGTTCTCGCGATTGCCGGTCAAGTTGATAACGACGGCGGGAACGAACTCACTGACTTGGATTTCTATGAAAAAGGGAGGGTCCATGCCTGACGGCAGATCATTTTGGATATTGAGAACTTTAAATCGTAGCTCGTCAAATCCCTTTTTATAATCGGTATCATCAATAAATTTGACAAGAATGCTGGCTCGTTCGCGATAGGAACGTGAACGGACGTATTCCACATTCTCCAAATCGTCCAGGGCATCTTCAATTTCCCGCGTCACAAGCGCTTCCACTTCTTCAGGTGAAGCACCCGGCAGAAATGCAGAAATAATGACTTTACCGATATGGACGTTTGGGTAACGCTCTACTGGAAGGTCGTACATGCAGAAAACGCCAACGACCATAAGCAAAATGAAGATGAGATTAATAAAAACGGTCTGGCTTATCGTAAAACGAAGAAGGGATTTCATATATCAAGACCCCGGCGAAAGAAGAAATCGGTCCCCGGACTTGATCTCTATCGAGCTGACCCGCGCCATATCGTTCCCGGCTGGACCGAGAAGAACGACTTTGACGCGCTCACCATCAGCCCGGACGAGGAAAACATCTTCATAGGCTTTGAGTAGACTTTTTTGAGGAACAAGGAGAGCATTCCCAGCTGCCGCCACTCGAATGGTTAACTCTGTCCGCAAACCGCCGCGGAACGCGAAGTTCCCTTGTATAATTTCCAAATCAACATCAATTTTGCGGGTTTCCGGATCAAAATCAGGTGAAATCCGGGCAATTGCGGCATCAACGGTTGTATCCAATTCAGGCAGACGCAGTTGAGGGACTTTTTCAGATTGAAGGGCTTTCAGTTCTTCAAAGGTCAGTGCGAACGGCACAAGAAGAACATCAAAGCGGCCAAGCTCAGCAACTTTATCCCCCTGATTCACCCATTCACCGGGTTCAAGGTATCGCTCAATGACTTTCCAGCTCCATTTGGGTGGCACATGCACAACCGAACGGCGCAAGCGTTCTTCAAGACGGCGTTCTTCCACTTTGAGCTTGTCGAGTTGGTGACTGGCGCTTTCCAGATCGCGCAAATCCTCATCCAAATCGGACATTGCGGCCACTTTTTTCGAAACAAGCTTATTAAAGCGATCGAATTGCTTTTTGAAATAGGTGACTTCACTCGTCAATCGGGCCTGATCGGCGCGGTTGCCGGCAAGTTCATGCTTAATAAAGGTGGGATCAAGGATGGCGAACACGCCACCAGGAGCAATAACCTCGCCAATATCCGCCTTAACGGAGAGACACCGGCCCGATTCTTCGGTGACAAGCGTCACTTCAGTCCTCGGACGCGTATACCCCGTCAAAACGATTTCGCGGGAAGCTGGTTGAGGAATAAAAGTTTTTTCAGCCTGAATTTGCGCTTGGGCTATTCGAGCCGGATAAGAAGTACAAAGAATGAAGAACAGGAGCCCATACCCGACTACGCCCAAACGCTTCATTACGTTTCTCCTATCCAGAAGCAGCTTGATCAGCCTGACTATTCAGCGTACTGCCGGCCGACTTTCTGGCTCTGGTACCACGTTCACTCGTATAAATTCCAAAATCAACAATCTTCTCAACCAGTTCATCAACATGTTCATCGCCAACAAGATTTGCTAACCTGTTCTTCACAACAAGATTGGCAAGGCCATGACATGACGACCATATTCCAAAAACTGCTGTTTCGAGATCGACGTTGTTGAAAGCTCCTTCTGCCATGGCAGCCATAACAACGTTTTGGAGCATACCAAAGGCTTGCATGGGCTCGCTTGGCCATCCCTGTTCTACGGACGTGGGATCGCCCGCATTAAACATCAACTCGTAATATTCAGGATTATCACAAGCAAACCGAACATAAACCAAAGCCAACTGGCGAAGGCGTTTCATTGGATCAGGCTCATTTCCATTCCGTAACATCTCATGGTTGAGCATATCGAAGCCTTCTATCCGTAGACTTTGTAACAGGTCGGCCTTATTCTGAAAATAGCGATATAATGCAGCAGGGCTATATTCAATTCGGCGAGCAATGCGACGCATGGTAACATTGTCGAACCCCTCTCGGACAAATAACACTCTCGCGGCATCAAGAATCTTTCGCCGCATGATTTGTCGATCTCGTTCTTTTCGTTCTTCGATTGACATGGCCGGGCTCTAGCAAACGAAGTTCTTCTTGTAAACATTGTTTACTGATTATCTGTGGGATCTTTCAACTTCCATAGTTGTTTTTTGCAACGTTGCAATTCAGAAAAAATGCGCTATGTACTCATCCTGAAACATAAACCTTGTCAAAGGATACTCTTATGCTTGTTTATTGTGCAATCTGCAAACTTAATCCAACCGACGGAGTGGAACAGGTACTCGACACGATAACGGAATGGCTCAGCATGGCACTGGAGCGCTCCTTTACAACTGCGAAAATGCGCGCAGCAAAAACCTCACGATTTCGTGATGGGGTTCTTGTCGATTTTATCGAAAAACAGTCCGGTTATCCTCGTTTATACGCTGTACGACACACCGTTCCCGACTTGGCTTCCCCCAGCCGTCAATGGATAACAGAAATAGGCCTTCGACAAGCACAAGAAAAAAGTGACGTCTTTTGCTCTGTTGTCTCCCGCCTTGACGAGCAAAGCCCCTTTGTTTCTAAACCGATTCTTCCGACACGACCGGATGTCCTTGATGGACTTCTTGAAAAATGCAACCCCGTGAGCGGAACCCCTGGCCTTGTCCCCCTGCATCTCGATAGCACTACGCTGGATTCAATAACGGAACTTATCCTTGACGAAAAACGTCTCCATCCACTCATCCTTCTGCCCAAACAGCAATCAAAAGCCGCGATTCATCCAGAGAGACTTCGCCAACAGCTTGTTGGTGTCGCGGACGTATGTACCTTTGATCCCGATTGTCTACAAACACTCAATAAAGACACCTCTCCGCTCCACGCGTTGCTCAGCCCCAAAGAAGCCACGTTTCTTTACCCTTTCCGGCTTAGACAGACAGACTCTTTGGAGTCGAATATGGCCCGTGTACCTTTGCAGACCCAACATCAGCGTGAAACACGCTACTGCACAGAAGATGAACTGGTAGCCAGGTTGCTTCATCATGCCAATCGGCAATGTGCCTTGCGCCACACATCGCTCGACACCATCAAGACGAGCCTGTTTCGCCATGAGTTCACTCAACGTATCAATCAAATGAAGGCGCTGGAGGCCAACACACAGGAAACGAAAGAATATGCAGCTCTTTTTGAAGAAGCAGACCGCGAATTAACGACCAAAGAGAGGCAAGTCATAAAATTGCAGCATGATTTGGAAAATGTTGTCGACGAGAACCGTCAGCTTCAATCCAAATACGACAACATGCGACTTATTGTTGAAAACAAAAGTGGTCCATCGAATACAACCGACTCATATGCACCAGAATTTTGTCAAGCTTTCGAATCACTCTTCGCCGAAGGCCCTACATTGGAACAATCCCTTGTGCTCCTTAGCACAATTTACCCTGATCGCATCGTTATTTTAGATACCGCCATGGCCTCAGCCAAAAAATCTCAACGATTCAAATATCGACAAAAAGCATTCGATCTTTTGCGCACTCTGGTCACCGACTATTATCAGGTGTTGCAAAGCAAAGGGGATGCCGAGGCACGGAAAGTCTTTGGCAATGCCTACTCTGCCAGAGAATCGAAAACAGTGGAATCCAACCCGCGATCTCGAGAGCTTCACACGTTTCATTATAAAGGGGTGCCTATGGTTATGCTCAAACACCTCAAAATAGGAGTAAAAGACAGTATTTACGAAACAGTTCGTATTTACTTCGAATGGGATCCACAGGACTCCAAGATCATTATTGGTCATTGCGGACCGCATCTTGAACATCCATGTTGATTGGTGAAACCACAAACTTTTCTATTCTGTTTGCGAATCTCTTTCATAAACTTCGACACCGACGTTTCTTCATCGTATCCCGTTTGGTTTTTAATGATGAAAACTCAAAATGTCGTATTTTTTGACTGACACATTGTTCTCATTCCATACAGACTGTTCTGTGAAGAGACAATGTGTATACTCAACGCACTTCATATGAAAAATGATTCGCATTGCACAGATTCTTTTCTTCAATTCTTGACATTGTTTTAAAAATGGTTCATTTGAAAATTATATATATTCTTGTTTTCAATGAGAAGGGAGAACCCAATGGACGAACATTTGAAGCAAGCACTGGAAATCGTCAAAGCGCAGGCCAGTGTGCGCAATATGACAGAAGAAGAAATCACCTCTATGGTGAAGAAGCTAGCGGACGATATCAAAAACATCAGCGATGGGCAGTTTAATGCCGATAATGAATCGCCGGTTAATATTGACCCTAAAAAAGCGCTCAAGGAAAAATCAGTTTCCTGTCTTGAATGTGGAAAATCATTCAAGATACTGACGAAACGACATCTTGCCGCTCACGGTTTAACCACAGCTGAATATCGTGAAAAGTGGGGTTATAAGAAAAATACGCCGCTAGTATGCAAATCGTTACAGCGTGAACGGCGTAACAAGATGAAAAAAATGAAATTGTGGGAAAAGCGAACCAAGTCTTAAAAGAATAAGCACATCATCGCACCACATTTTCAGCAAAGTATCAGCGCTTTTTACAGTGTGTATATAAGCCCGGTTTTGTTTAGGCAAAATCGGGCTTTTCATATCCCTACTCCGAAACCAATCATCGACATACAATCACAAACCTTGCGCATAATCACAAAAATGAAAAGATGTTACGTTCATAAGGTATAGTGGGACCAACTTGAGCCAACATCACAATACCCAAGAGAAATTTTTTTTCGCCCTCCCCATAATTAACGTAGGTAGATTACTATATTTAAGAAACAATATAGTTGCAACATATTGTTCGCGCGTATCTCAACATCTAAAAGATGTTAAAGAAATTCGTCTTCCCCTTCCAAGGCTTCATTCCCTTCATGAGAGAACAATTCGGCAACAGCAATGAGCGAAGCCCGGGTACCCAACACACTCACCCTATCTCCCTCCTCCAAGCGGAACTCAGCATGTGGATTCGCTGTCGTGATCGATCCACGACTTACGGCGACAACAGTCACACCATGCTCACGGCGTAACGCTGCGCTTTCAAGACTTTTCCCTTCTAAACATGCTCCATGCTCCACTCGAAAGACGTTTACATCCACATCAGGCAAATGCCGGGTAGCATCAATAATCACTTGCATATCTTCGCCGTCCTTGCGCAACGAGCGATATCCACTTGCTCGAATTGCCTGTGTAAGACTGGCAATTTCCTTCCGAGGAACACGGTATGTCGAAAGCACTCGACATAGTATCTCGATAGATGTTTCGAATTCTTCAGGCACAACGTCATTGGCCCCAATCTCCAAAAGTGGCTCAATCTCTGCCAGAAATCGCGTTCGAGCGATGATATGAAGGCCGGGGCTCATCCTCCTTGCCAGATCGGTAATCCGTCTGACGGCAGCCGGGTCGGGTATAACCAGCGCGAGGACTTTAGCCGAACGAATACAAACATGATCCAATACCGCTTCATGGACAGCATCACCAAGCAAAATGTTTTCGCCCTGCTTTGAAACGGTTTTCACCGTTTCAGGATTGAGTTCCACGATAACATAAGGAATGTGCGATGCTTTTGCGGTTTGAGCAAGATGACGCCCACCGACTCCGTATCCAACAATAATGAGATGGTCTTTAAATTCCGGCTGTACTGGAACATCTTCCGTATCGACGCCAGCATCGGGAAAGAGCCTGTTTCTCAAACGCATAACAGGTTTCACGAGTGCTGGAGATCCTTTGATGATGAACGGAGCCAGCACCATTGTCAGCACACTGGCTGCTAAAAAACTTTGGTAAAACGGTTCCTTAATGAGGCCGACATCAAGTCCGGCCTTCGCTAGAACAAATGAAAACTCACCGACCTGACAAAGGGCGAGTCCAACATACAGCCCCGTTCGCAGAGGGTATCCCAGTATAATGGCCCCTGCTCCGGCAAACAAGAATTTCACGAATAAAATCGATATGGCTATACCGAAAATGGTCATGCTGTGTTCCCAAAAAAACGCGGTGTTGAGCAGCATGCCGATGGAGACAAAAAACAAACTCGTAAACACATCACGAAATGGCAGTATGCCTTCCAATGCAGAGAGGCTATACGGCGATTCCGAAATGACAAGGCCCGCCAAGAATGCTCCCAAGGAGAGTGATAACCCTAACGACGATGTCATCAGAGCAATACCCAAACATATACCCAAGGTCGCCAAGAGGAAGAGTTCGCGACTCTTCACCGAAGCAACCTGCTGCAATATCCAAGGGATGAGACGACGCGCCAGAAAAAAAACCAGTACAAGAACAAGGACGAATTTTCCCGACAGCAATAAAAGCGACATACCCAGATTGGTGGATCGTCCGGCTAAAATGGGCACAAGCAGCATCATCGGAACAATGATCACGTCCTGAAAAATAAGGATAGATAGCGTGACTCGCCCATGGGGGGCATCGATACGATAGAGTTCCTGCAATAATTTGAGAACAATGGCTGTACTGGACAGTGCAGCTAGAAAACCAAGAAAAACGGCTTGGTTGGACGTTAAATCCAAGATTTCTCCAATGGAGAAAAAGGCGATGATGGTCAACAGCACTTGCGCGCCGCCGCCGATAAATACCGGTCGTTTCAACCGTGCCAGTTCAGAAACCGATAATTCCAACCCAATGGTGAACAACAGCATGATAACGCCGATCTCGGACATGAGTTCGACTTCGTGGGGATTATGAACAAGACGCAAACCATGTGGACCCGTCAACACCCCTGTCAGCAAAAAACCTACAATGGGAGGAATCCGAATACGGTGACATACATAAATGACCCCGATGGCCAAACCGAACACGACGAACAGGTCTTGTAAAAGTGGGAGTTCCATGACCACCCCATATCGAAACCATCACAAAAATAAAAGCCAAAGTATGATGATCTCGTTGTTTTTGAAAATGCTACAGGGGAAAAGGAAGCACGTCCCTTTCCCCTGTATTCTGTAAAAGAATTTGCGAATTCACTTGGCAAGGAATATCCCGTCAAGATTTCACTTCATTAAATGCGATGCCCGTTAAGCTGTTCCCCCATGATTCATGGCGATAGTTTTAGTCTCTCCATCCATAAAGAAATATTTATCATCGAATACATTGACCTGCACCGTATCCCGCCCTTGCTTGTTCACTTTGATGGTGATGGTCTCCTGGGTAATGGTCAGATCAAACCAAATTTTCTTATGGACAAAGCGAAGCCGTAATTTCTTCCAGTGTAACGGAAGGTGTGGCGTGATAACCGGATTTTTCCCGCCAAGTTCCACGCCCGCAAAATACCGCAAAACAACATCGCATGTTCCAGCCATAACCCCCGTATGAATACCTTCAACGGTTGTTCCCCCCTGAGTGTCATAAATATCACTCTGCATGGCTTCCATAAACCATTGCCAAGCTGTTTGGGGATCTTTGGTATAGTTGCAGATAACGGCATGGACCACTTTTGATAACGTCGAGCCATGGGACGTCCGTTTGACATAATATTCGTAATTTTTCCGCAACAGGTGCACAGGGTCATCAATCTCATACCCGAGGGTTCCCAGTATTTCTGCAACCGTTGCGGGGTCGAGAACATAATATGTCATCAGGACGTCGGCCTGCTTGGCGACCTTATACTTATCCGGAGAATCGCCTTGTGCCTTGAGAATCCGGTCCATGCGATGAATACTGTAATACCGCTTCTTGTAGTACTCCCAGTCGAGATCCTGGAGATCCATATAGCCTTCAAACTGGCTAATAATATCGTTGTCCGTAATAATAACGTTCATACACTCGGCAATGGTTTTCCATGCTTGGACTTCCGATATGTCGAAATCAATACGCTCTTTCAAGGCACGCTTGGAACTCACCCCTAAAGACTGAACAAGTTCTTTTGCTTTGTTGAGCAACCAAACGACCATGATATTGGTATACGCATTGTCTTTCAAACCGGGTTCTTCAGACCCTGGCAACTTTTCATGAAATTCATCCGGTCCCATAACGCCTTGGATGTGATACTTGCCATCGGCCTCATCGTATTGGGCTATACTTGCCCAAAACCGAGCAATTTCAATCATCATTTCAGCGCCGTAATCCAGCACAAACCGACGATCTCCCGTATCGCGGGCATAGCGCCATACATTGTAGAACACGGCAATGGAGACGTGACGTTGCCGGCGACTCAAATCAGGGCCCCAGGTATCGGCCTCGGGATTATAATGCAGCTCTTGGGTTTCTTCGCCCCCGGTATCGGCAGTTTGCCAAGGATACATGGCTCCCTTATAGCCATTTTCGTGAGCATATTCCCGAGCAGCATCAAGACGACGGTATCGGTAGAGCAATAATGCTTTTGATATCTCTGGAAAATGGAGATTATAAAATGGTAAGATATACAATTCATCCCAAAAAACATGTCCTCGATAGGCCTCCCCGTGCAGACCACGAGCCGTGATACCGGCATCGATTTCATGATTATTTGGCGAAGCGGACACAAGTAAGTGATACATATGGAGACGAATCGCTTTCTGAACGAAACGGTCCCCTACGATCTCTGTATCCAACTTTTCCCAAAGCGTCTCCCAGGCTCGCGCATGAGGACTATAAGCGGCCTGATAACTCCGGACCGCATTCATGGCATCTACGGCCGTCCGTTTGGGATTGAGGTCACATGCATCGGGACAATCATCCAACGATGTGGCAACACCTACAATTTTTTCGACGGCATAGGCATTATTTTCCTCAATTTCAAAAACAAGCTCTTCCCCGACTTTGGCGCCGCTTCTGTAGAACGTGCGCTTGGGGTCGTAATCACGACCATTTTTTGTCACAAGGTTTTTCGCCGCCATAAGAATCTGATATTTGGAAGCGGTCGTTTCACTGTGGAGAAAGAAACCGTAATCGGTCGTTCCGGAATCGACATAGGCCAAATGTTGTGATTCCAGTTCGCGATATCGCGGGACATTGTCATTGTTCACATTGCCATCAATGCATGACCGAACCGTTATTTTATCTGAATAGTTGAGCGGCGTTATTTCGTAACGCATGGCTAAAACATGAGGATTAGCCATGCTGGCCAAGCGCATGGACCGAATGCGGGTAATACGGCCGAGTTCGTCACGACACACAATGGTGCGTTCAAACACGGCGTCCTTCATACTCAATGTCTGCGCATGACTTAACAATTCCATTGCGAGAGGACTCTTGAAGTCCGAACGCCCGATTTTAAGTTCAAAGAGCAGCCAATTCGGGCAGTTCACAAAATCATTGTTATAAATTTGGCGGCCATGAATCTCGGTAGGAACACAATTATAGATACCAGCAATGTACGTCCCCGGATAAAAAGAAAACGATGCCATTTCTCCTTCGAAACATCCACGAGTCCCAATATATCCGTTCCCAATAGCGCATAGTGTTTCACGAAGCTTTTCATCACCTGGATCAAAACCGGTATACGACAAACGCCAACCGTCACGCTCTATCTCATCAAGGAACCAATACTCGATGTCTTCATGCGTGATCTCTCCGAGGTTTCGAACAACAAGATCAGCACCGAATTGTTTTAACAAGCTCCCGGCAACATTGGTGGCCACACCGAGCACCAAGCCGAAGTTGCCATTACGTCCTGCTTGAACCCCAGAAATGGCATCCTCCACAACCATACATTGACTCGGATGCAAACCAAGACGGCGAGCTGCTTCAAGAAAAATATCCGGATCAGGTTTGCCGGTAAGGCCGAGTTCTTGCGACATTATTCCGTCTACACGAACTTCAAACATTGAATCCAGTCCGGCCAGGGTAAGCACCAGCGCACAATTCTGTGAAGAAGACGCCACGGCAACACGAATACCATGGGCTTTCAACGAATTGATAAACTCAACGGATTGCTGAAAAACTTCAGGTCCTTTTTCTTTCAAAATACGTTGGAATTCAATGTTTTTTCTATTTCCTAACCCACAAATGGTTTCCACTGTATCCGCGTCGTCTACGGCACCGAAAGGAAGTTCAATACCTCGAGCTTGCAAAAAGCTCTTTACGCCCTGAAACCGCGGTAATCCATCAACATATTTGAAATAATCATCACGTTTATCAAACGGCAAAAACGGTTTGTCTTCACGTTCGGCATATACCCGCAAAAAATCATTGAACATAGCCTCCCATGCGTCGGCATGGACGGCTGCCGTCCGTGTGATGACCCCATCAAGATCGAAAATGGCGCCTTTGAAAGAGATCGAATCCATGGCATCCTCGTTGGAAACACCGACCCGCATCGACATATCGCGGTGTTGCCGGCTGGTTCGTGGGCATATCGTGACGCTGCCCGATCATAGCTCCGGTTCCGCTTCCGTTTGTTGCCTCCTGTTTACCTGCGTATTCCTCCGGCCAAACGGTACAGAGCCGTAACAAGTGCATCGGGCGACGCAACACACACCGCCTGTGGACAAATCGACGCAACGCGAGAGCGTAGTGCCTCGTCTGTCGTGACAAATACGGATTGAGTTTTGGGATTGGACTTCATCGCCGCTTCAAGCATGGGCACATCGGAGTTGGTATCTCCGCAGACCAAAACATTCCCCTGCCCCAGGTCGACAGCCAACGTCTCTGTAATAAACCGTATGGCGTCTCCTTTATCGAAATCCTTCGCCCCCTGAACGTCGTCATCAATGGTTAAAATAATTTCGATATCAAGTCCGGTATCTTCAATGCGAAAATGCTCTCCGGAAGGATCAACTCTGGAGACAAGAGTTCGGATGGCATCAAGCAGCGCTTGAGAAAGCTCCGGATCAATACTCTTCGAATAATCTTGCCTCGCCAAGGTAGTCTGGCCGAATTTGAATTGCACACCGGACCCGATGAGTGTGAACGTTTCCATCCCCGGGGCCAGCAGCATCGCACCTAGTTGCGTATTGAAGGTATCAAGCAAGCGTTGTTTATGTGGATCAATGGGGAATACTCGACGCTCTCCTTCCAAATCGAAAAATTCACGTCCTTTGGATCCCGCGAGGATAAACGCGTTTGGGGGTGAAACGGTCAGGTCGGCAATACCGAAATCGGCCAGCGGGGCAGACGTTAAAATGATAGGATTCGTCACCTGAGCTCTGGCAAAAGCAGTCAGGTACACCGCATTATAGAGTGATTGGATAGATGTTTGATAGCGACCACAATAATTATTAATTGTCCCGTCCCGATCTGTTACGAACGTTTCGAACGTCATCCCGGAAAAAGCAGCAACAATCCGCTCTACATCATCAGCAAACTCGCCTGATTTCGATCCCAAAAAATCAAAGAATGTGGCGTCGTCATGGGTAGTATAAAAAATGTCTTTGGCTAACTCATCCGCCTCATACCCGATATCAAGCAAGACATCCCGTCCGCGAGAAAGCTCGACACGTCGTTTTCCCGACTCAAGAGGAAGAGCTTCCAATGCGGCCAACGCTCCTTTCAATGAGGTCACGGACTGCGTATCATACGGTTGCCCGTATTCATGATTTTCCATGAGCGACAACCGAACTCCATGTGTTTTTTCCATGAGTTCATAAAACGATTTCAGCGTGACAGGGACCTCCCAGGACAAAGGAATATCAAACATGAAACGGCTCCATAGCTTGAGGTTGATGGTCGTCAACAGTCGAAGCGCGTACGAAGAATTGAATATTCAGAGAATATAACTTCCTTGACTCTTTCTCACACGAGTATTCTTTCAAACACCCCCAATCATGGTCGAACGTCGCCTTCTTCAATGCGTATCGCCATATACCGTTTCATATTCTTCACGTTGTGCTTGCTTAAACTCTTGTGGCGTAAAATCATAGCCTTCAGCGTGTATGCGTTCCCAATTTTTCTGCATATCCTCTTCTTGCGTTATCATCGCTCGAAAATCTTTATCTTCACGCATACGTTTCATATAGCGTTTTGCATCTTCAACAGACATAGTCCCTCCTTGGCGTATACTTCAGGCGTGTATTTCACGGTCCTGAGATACTCTATTTCCACACATGAATACGCATAAATTCATTTTGGCGTTACACCCCGTTCCTCAAGCGTTCTCAATCAAATGTATTCAATACTAAACCGATTTTATCCTCAAGATCAATGCCAGAAGGAATCCATTTATATTCATTTCTCCTCCTCATGTCTCTTAAACCCATTGAGAATCAAATGTGCTTGGTCTACAGTCCCTGAATGATGTCCCTCATTTCCCCTTCCCTCTTCTTGGAGGAGAGACCATGAAGATCCGTCCAGGAGATTGTGTTTCCGTTCATTACTGCTGTTCTTTGCCGAACGGATTCGTTCTTGATGCGACAACGGAAAGTACCCCATGTTGTTTGGTTGCCGGTTCAGGTGACATTCTTCCCGGTTTTGACGCTGCACTTATGGGACATGGGCCGGGCGATGTCTTCACGACGTATATTCCTGCAACTCAGGCATTCGGGAGCTTCCAACCGGAACGTATTGCCCAAACATCCCGATCTCAGCTCCCGAAAAATATCATCCCTCAGCCAGGCACCGTCCTGCGTGTTCCCCACAATGAGAAGGCCAGTTTAGCAACAATCGTTGCATGTGACGGAGATACAATTACGATCAATTTCAATCACCCACTCTCGGATTATGATCTTGTATTTCACATCACCATCCTTGATGTCCGACGGCCAGCGGACGTCCCAATGGCGCAATAGAATACCAAGCCTGTAAACGCGGTGGCTTTGGCTCCACCGACCTCCCTTCATGTGAATCTTTTGACGTTTTCGCACAAGCACACGATATCACCCATCCTCTATTCTTACTCAATTTCAAATTATTGACGCCTTTATATTCTTGTCTTGGTCGTCTCCTCGAATATAACCCCGCTCTTCTTGAAAGGTATTGATAATTCTCCTTTCCGATCATGCTCTTTTTTGTCCTGGATATCCCGTCCCCTCATCTCATTTTCTTTGTAAAAAGAGATTCTTTACCGGTTTCGTCAAAATCATGGCAGGGAATTTTTTGCCTTGAACAATCGTTAGCCAGACGCAACACACTGATAATCAATATCTTTTCAAATGTGGCAAGCGATGTGCATTAGCCAAGTCGCCGGACACGTCCTTACTGGATGACCAGACCACTATTTCAACAGGCGAGAAAGGAGACGGACTATGTCCTTGGTAATCAATCACAACCTCATGGCCATGAACGCGGCCAGAAATCTTAACCTTCACTACGCACAACTTGATACCTCCACCCGCCGCCTTTCGTCGGGATTGCGCATAGGCACGGCGGCTGATGATGCTGCAGGTTTGGCCATTCGCGAACTTATGCGCGCTGATGTTGCGACACTCAACCAAGGCATTCGTAACGCTAACGACGCCGTTTCCATGATTCAGACTGCAGACGGAGCGTTGCAGATTATCGATGAAAAACTCATTCGCATGAAGGAACTCGCGGAACAAGCAGCCACGGGTACCTACAGTTCTGCACAACGTATTCTCATTGATTCGGAATATCAGGCTATGGCGTCGGAAATCACTCGTATCGCCATGGCAACCGACTTCAACGGTATCCATCTGCTTGATGGCAACTTGTCGTCTGATGTCCATAACGGCAGTGGTTTGCTGTCCACGGGCAAACTCAAGGTTCACTTTGGCACAAGCAACAACTCAGCTGAAGACTACTATTATGTCCGCATCGGGAACTCGACCGCTTCAGCGTTTGGTGTCGGAAATAGCACTGGAGCAGGAAGAGCCGGATACAGTATTTCAACACAAGAAGCCGCGCAGTTAGCTCTGGACGCAATCAATGCAGCCATTATTTCCAAGGACACCATTCGAGCCAATCTTGGTGCGCTGCAAAACCGCCTGGAAAACACCATCGAAAACTTATCCATTCAGGCGGAAAACCTTGTTGCTGCTGAATCACGCATTTCTGACGTCGACGTTGCTACAGAAATGACCGAATTTGTTCGCAACCAGATCCTCACGCAAGCCGCCGTCGCCATGCTTGCACAAGCCAACTCCCTGCCTAAAATGGCTATGCAACTTATCGGTGGTTAACCGATACGGCGCCTACTTATTTATTGTCAATTTTTTGACAAAAAAACACCCCCTCATGCAGTTGGAGGGGGTGTTTTTTTATTCTTTATAATACAAGATTGTCTGCCTCAGGAACGACGCAAAAATATGAAAAACAACGTGTGAACATACACTGCACCATAAATTATCACCCATCACGATATCACCATGTCATATCTCGCTGGCACTCGCGCGAAAAATCCGCACTGCAAACGCTCAACTTTAAACGATCGATTTATTTCCAAACGAAACAAATTCCTTTAAGGTCTCCTCTTCTCGCTCTACATTGTGAGACAAAGGAGATTATCATGGCAAGAATGCGTGCACTTCGTTCAAAAACTCGAGACATCCTCGCTGCAGCAGACTGGGAATCCCGACTGAGCGAATTGCTTGTCCTGCCAGCTAAAACAGTACTCGGCCCACTTTTTGGAGCGCTGCTCGATAAAGAAGAACTCGTTCGGTGGCATGCGGTGACGGCGTTTGGTGTTGTTGTCCCTCCTATGGCTGACGCGCGTATGGAGGACGGCCGCATTCTTATGCGAAGGCTCATGTGGAATCTCAATGAAGAATCCGGCAACATTGGTTGGGGAATTCCTGAAACGTTTGGGGAAATTTTGGCCTGTCATGAAGGACTTGCACTGGAATTTCATCGTATTCTCATCTCGTATATTCAGGAAAATGCCTGCTCAAGTAATTACATCGACCACTGTCCTCTTCGACAGTGTGCCTATTGGGGCATCGGTCGACTTGCTCAGGCTCGCCCGGAACTTGCTCGGCATGGTCAGCGTGACGTTATTGATGGTTTGCAAAATGATGATGCAGTGACACGTGGTCTCTGTGCATGGACCGTGAGTCTCCTTGGTCCTGTCGAAGATCCCGATGCACGAGGATATCTCGACGCACTGTGCAACGATCAGAACGCTGTTCGTCTCTATCGAAATCGTTGTCTTGAAGACACCACAGTCGCCCAACTTGCTCAGGAAGCCTTGAAGGCAATCTCATAGAATTGTACGCTCCATACTGAAGTTCATTATGCAATACGCCATTCTTTCGGATATTCACGCGAACCTCGAAGCGCTAAATGCTGTTCTTGATGATATCGATAAGCATGCAACTCCGGTTCATGGCATTATTTGCCCCGGCGATATGATTGGATACGGTCCCGATCCTGACGCCGTCATTGCTCGTCTTTGTGAACTCGACAATGTCATCTGTACCTTGGGAAATCATGAGGAAGGTGTTCTCAGTAAAAAAGCCCGTGCCTGGTTCAATTCCACATCACGCCAAGCCTTGGACAAAACCATCGCAATGCTCTCTCCTGCATCGTTGGACTTTCTGAAAACACTCGATGACCACCTTGTGCTTGGCGATTTTCGTTTTGTTCACGGCATGCCCCCCAAGTCGCTCCGCACCTATCTTTTTGAATGCGATGATACGATGCTTCATGATATTTTTTCATCGTATACCGAACGCATTTGTTTTGTCGGACATACGCATATGCTTGAGCATGTCGAGCTTCTTCCCGATCAAACGCTTGTACGACGACATTTGAAAGAGGGTATCTACTTCATCGACACAATATCCCGTTCCATTATCAACGTCGGTAGTGTTGGACAGCCCAGAGACGGCAATAGCAACGCCAAATATATCCTCTTTGACATCGAAACATACCGCCTTGATATTCGCAGTGTTACCTATGATGCTCACAAGACGGCGGAAAAGATTCTTGCCGCAAACATTCCTCGACAATATGCGGATCGATTGCTTTAGCAAATTTTTCTGTATACGCCCCAACCTCACGTGACGCCTCATTTTGACATTCGAGGACTTTCACCCGATACCCCCATCGCAATGGAGTAAGGAGTTGCGATATGTTACGAATTGACGGATACGAGATCCTTGGCCGACTTGGTCAAGGAGGAGAAGCAGTTGTTTATAAAGTGAAAGCTCCGGTCACAGGCCGCTTAGCTGCTTTAAAACTCCTGAAACCAAATGATTTTCTTGTCACATTGCTCGGCATGGATGAAATCGTCAGGCGATTTATGATCGAAGTCCGTCTCCTTGGAGGACTTCGTCATGAAAACCTCGTCGAAGTCTTTGATTTTGGGAGGCACGATGGCAATCCGTACTTTGTCATGAATTACTTCTGCAATAACCTTGGGGACGTTATTGGCGAGTCTTTTCGAATCGAAGCCCCGACACGACGTCTCGGTGTTCCTCGGGCCTGTCACTATGTCCGACAGATACTTGATGGACTCGGGCGCCTCCATTTCGAGGGAATCATTCACCGGGACATCAAGCCACAGAATATCCTCCTCACCGATCAGCACGGAGTACGCATAATAGATTTCGGCCTGTCTAAAACGCAAGCAGGACCGCAGCATGAGACTCCTGACAATCTCAAAATCGGTACACCGTTTTATACAGCACCTGAACAAGAACGTAATCCCGAGTCCGCCGATGTCCGCTCGGACCTCTACGCCGTCGGTGTCATGCTCTATCGCATGCTCACCGGTGAATTACCGTATCCGGACGAGACCTCAACGTTTGTCGAACCAAGTCGGAAAAACACGGACCTCACAGAGGCTTTCAATGTGTTTCTCCAGAAAGCAGTGGCCAGATCAGCAGCCAATCGCTTTGAGAATGCACTCACCATGCGTAAGGAGCTTGACAAAGTCCTTGAGGATTGGAAATCGCGTGTTGCCGGTATGTGTAGCCTGGCTGACGAAGTGCTGACTCCACCTTCTATTTCCGAATCATGCTCAACGGAGCCAATACGCAGTTCTCCCACAAAAATGGACGCTACGACCATGCAAACCCAGCTCAATCTTGATGACCTGTGGCGCCCCCACCCCAAATGCAAGTCGTGCTTTACCCGATCGCACGATATTGTTGTTGACGAGCAAAATCATCTCATCTGGCAAGCCGGCGGTTCTCCCTACCCTGTAGATTTTGAATCAGCACAGGCCTATATTGCCGAGCTCAACGATTCCCAATTCGGTGGTTTTACGGATTGGCGTCTTCCCACACTTCCAGAATTACTCACAATTTTAACGCCACTTCCTACTGGGCTTGGCCTTTGTCGCCATGACGCCTTCGATACCCGTCAACGACGCCTTTGGAGTACGGATCGCCGTACTTTCATTTCTTATTGGGGTGTTGAAACGGAACTCGGCTTTGTCATGTGTGCCGATGATACATGCCAGCTTTCTGTTCGGGCTGTGCGGAGTGGAATGATTCCAGCGAATAATACATAGCGCTCAACATGTGACGGCAGCGACCGTCAAACCGCCGCTGCCGCCACATGTGTTTGGCTGAAATAAAAAATTATTGCGCCATTGTTGGAATGGTGCCGTCTTGTTGAGGGGATGTTTCAGCAGGCGTTTGTTGAGGAAGACTTTTTTTAATCTCTACAATCATCTCAGCCAGCGGCATCCCACCTGGATTGGTCGCGGAGGGATCAACCTTGAGGAGTGCCTCCCAGGACGCTATTGCTCCTTCGGGCTCACGAAGATCATGCAGCAAGACAATACCCTTGTTGAAAAGAGCTGTTTTATGACTCGGGTCAACACGTAAGGCAGCATCAAAGTCGGCAACAGCCGCTCTGGAATCACCAAGCTGTCTCTTCATGACACCACGGTCAACAAGAACATTGGCGTTATCCGGAACAATATCGAGTGCCTTCGTGTACGCATCAATAGATTTAGCGGGGTTCCCTGCATCGTAGTACAGGTTACCGAGCTGTACCCAGCGAGCCGCATCCTGGGGATTGGACGCCAATTCGCTTTCAAGTTGCTCAATTTCGGCTTGATGATTCTGACCTTGCTGCGGTGGCATCTGGGCAACATTCGCATGCGGGGCATACTGTGTTCCAACCATAAATCCCAAAAAACCGCCGATCAAAAGCATTGCGATGGCAATCATGACGGTTGTGGTTCTGGTCACGACATTTCGACGCTGTGTGGTGTTATCAGGCATGATTCCTCCATGATTGTGCGTCGTTTCGTCTACCGTGAGTTTCACGTACATGCAAGACCGAACGGAGACCATGGAGATCATCCCGATGCAATACGCATCCAACAGAAATTTGATGAAAGGAATGCAAAAAGAAACGGTTGCCATAAGAAGATAAACGTTGGATACGTTCTCTCATGGCAACCGTGTTATACAATCATTGTGTGTCAAAAAGAGCCTGAACCACCAGAATCCATTGGAATTGTGTTGAAATTTCACTGCTGATTGACTCTGCTTCTGACAAGGACTCGATTTCGCTTTCGGTTCTTTCCGGAACCGCGGCTCGCCCCCTTTACGGTCACAGCCGACATTATGCTTTCTCAAGTCCTGCTTCATGGCGCCTCACTGCGCGAGTATGGGAATACACGTTTATTTGAGGCATCCTCCTGTTGTGGTTGCACCTTCGTTTCCTCTGGTACCGGGCCCTCCTTCAGGTACCCCCGTACCCCGCTGTCATGTCCACACCGATCGACGGTTTTCACGTCCGCCGCTGGCTCTCTCTGCCAGACGATCTCGCGACCGTGGGGGACATTACTGCTCTGTATTTAGGAAATAAGCATCAACCGCCCTTCGTCAAGTCCACCCAGCAAAAAAAATTATTCGAAGTCGATAACCTTCGGCCCAATGAATTGATGGGAGCTAGGCCGACTGACATAGGACAAGTGCGAAATTTCTTGTCCATCGTAATGCACGCTTTCAATGAAAAAGACGTTGGTCAACCACACATCGTTATCGATCGTTTTAGGCATTTCGCAACGATTGATCTTGATGAAAATCTTGTCGATATCAAGATAATCCACACTCCCAAAAGAGTATTTACTCACATACTCTTCGTTATAACCGAAGGTATACATCACCTTATTTTTGATGAAAGGCTGAAAGACAAAACTCGGTTCGCGTTCACGAATCTCGTGATTGACCTTGGTAAGACTAATTTTAATATTTTCATTTTCGTTGAGAATCAACAGCATCGTCGTATCGTTTTGATCAAGCAACCGCTCGCCAGCGGAATGGATGAAGCAGTCATTCTCAAACATAATTTGTTGGACATACTCATCCTTTCCGACTTCTTTTGCCTTGCGAATGGTCTCTTTTTCAAGAAACGTATAAAAGAGCCGTTGTCCTTGGCCCATTATCTGCAAATCAAATTTCATCCTGTATCCTTTTTTTCTTCGCACGAAGCGAATATATTGCGGTTTTGCTCCATCGGTTTATAATCCAACCAGGAAGAATGGCAAATCCAAATTTTCGGGATAGCCTGCGCCGGAGCCCAAATTCTGGGCGTTTATCTTTGCTTCCTTTGGTTAACTTCGTGAAGGTCTACACAACATGAGAATGAAACTCTGTCTTCTCCTCCACTCCATAAAACTCTAGGAGAAACGCCATGACTTCTTCCCGTTGGAACGATGCGCTAGCAGTAGGCGTACCGACAATCGATTCACAACACAAGCATCTCTTCATACTCATCGATACATTACGCAGTGTGGATTCCGATGACAGTGAAGAAATCAAAAAAGCAATAGATGAACTCAATACCTATGCCGCAATGCACTTTGCTCTTGAAGAACGGCTCATGGATCGCTTCAACTATCCATACGCTGACAATCACCTCCGTGCGCATGCAACATTTATCTCACAGGTCGGTGAATATGATGTGGAATGTGCCTTTGGCTCAGGGCCCTCACGCTCTGAAGTCGTCGACTATATCGAGGGGTGGATTTCAAATCATATCATGACGGTAGACATGCAGTTTGGTGAATACTTACAGCATCTTGATGTCATAGAAACAATCCAAAACGAATACTAACGCTCAAAATATTCCTCACGTCAAGAGAGACGGCAACCAGGCAAGCCGGATAACGCCCGACCTGCCGAGTTGCCATGGAAATGCAGTCAAAGCCATACTGTCAATTATTGTTTCGCTGGCGTACTCGCTTCCATGAGACCATAAATGCTCACATTGGCCGGCCATGTAACGATAAACGGCGCTTTCGACTTGAAATGCTTCTTGATAAAAGCGGAAAGCTCTTGGCTAATATCGGTTTTTGCTGTCACAACAAAAGAAAAATTGTTCTCCAGCTCAATATTGCCGTCTGTCTTCACCGACCCACCATGCGTTAACCCCAGTTCGGTATACCCGCCAGCAACTTTGATAAGCATTTTTTTCAGATCGGTAATTTGCTTTGCAACATTGTTTTCCCCAGGGATAGCCGAAGGAACGACAAAAAAATGGATATACCCCATACCTCCAGTTTCGCCATCTGGAGAAGTGCCCTGGCGAACAAACCGATATGTCATGGCCATATCGTTTTTGCCAGCGGTAAGGGCCGTCAGCGCTATTTCGTCATGAGAGAGGATGCGACCTGAATAAAAAGAAGCGTTTGTATTCTTCTCGCCAGTACGAATAAGATAGAATCCATTGTCGCCAAAATCGATAACGCCTGAAAAAGCAATTGTCTGCAAAGATTCAGTAGGCCCAGTACTCAAAGAGCCGGAAAAAGCTCGTCCTTGCTGAACATCAATAGTCAATGTCGCAGGATTCGCGACGGGAAATCCATCTCCCGCGACATGACCGTATGCTTCCGTTGACGTCCATACTCCAGTCATATCCATGGTTGCCGCCCAAGCTCCCGAAGCAGTCCAGAGAACTACGCTGACGACCAGAACCCAAATATGTGTTTTTTTTAGTCATAATCGACTCCTTTTCCAATCGATGTACATGTTTTTTTGAAGCAAACAAAGCCTCTGGTATGGCCGCCTAGAACTACTATTGCGGACGATCCAACTGCTCTCCCGGCCTGACAAACATCGCTCTTATTGACATCTTCTTTCGGGATACAAAGTAACCATTCCGAATTGCATACGTTAAACTGGACGCAAAAGTCCAACCATAGTGATAGGCACACGGTACTGGACACAACAAACTGGACGCAAAAGGCATATCACATGACTTTGCTCAACACGTGCTCGGAAACACGCCTCAAACGACGTATGACAAAGAAATAAATCAGATCGGTGCCCAGAGACTACCGAGTTGTGGAGGGGGAATTTGAGTATTACAGAAAATACACGACAATAAAACTCAACGCCAATGTCAAAACGGAAGCAGTATTCCTCAACACGAACCGCCTCGCCAACATGAAAACAACAAACACATCACCATGGAGGGAAACAGCCCGAAACCGAATGTCCAAGTATAGACAATAACAAACCGCCACGATGACTTTTCGACAAGTCACCGTGGCGAAAAAGAAGAATCACTGAGTTTTTTTCTTTTCGGCCGAAGCTTTTGCGTAGCCCCGATAGACATTGAAAGCAAAAATCAAAACAATTGCAACTATATATATCACAACAGATATGCGCAGCACATCTCCTGCAATAATTTCTTGTGATCCCATATACCACAGGATCAAGACATAGGCCAACGTACATAGCCCGATGTTGCGAAGCTGGTCGAAAATCATTTTCAATATCCGCATCACCCCAGATTCCAGACTCTTTTCGAGATTCATCCGTCAATCCTTGTCGTTGCCGTTGATACCCAGGGAGCTTGTCAAACACGCTCATCACTATTGGAGTCTTGTAGGGCACATAACACTTCAGGTCAATAAAAGCCATGCCCTTGTGCTATCAATAAAGTTTCCCGTTGCTTATAGGATCTATTTTGCACAACGAATCACGCCTACCACGGAATGGATTTATACTGTATAGTATACCCTTTCCGATCCATACATCGAATGAGGCGATCCTCTTTCTTGCCTTCAGTATCGAGAATATCGATAGCCCATGAATCGGGATCAGCAGCAGTCACTTCTTTCGCTTCCTTACGACATTCGGCTTCATCAGCCTCATACTGCGAAGTCGATAGTCTCGGATCGTAATGAGTAAATTTGACTCTGGTGCAGGCCGCCATGGTGGCGACACACACAATGCTCAAAAAGAAAAAACCAAAAACTTTCACGGCAGGTGCCTCCTCAAACCAAACCCATCTTATCGCACCACGCTACACCGAAACACATTGAAGAATCGACGCAAGCGATCCTTTCTCTTTCATTTACAACGGGGCTTCGTTTTATCCTTCAATGGAAGAACATCTCCCCTGAATACATCGACCTCAGAACTCAGGCCAAATCTACTCCATCCCAAAAGACGGCAGTGAAGCAACACAAGTCCCTCCATCGAAGGATTTTCTCTTAAAGCGCTCTTAATTCATATCAGGTCGGTGGGCCTGACATTGATTCAGCGCGGTATTACACTGGCTGACACACAGCATGCGCCGAGAACTCTCGGCAATCGTGTTGCATAAATTTGAGCATTGCGTCCAATTGATCTGACAATTGCGCAAGTGCTTGGCTTTGCGCTGATCATACTGCTGGTTATTGGTGGAATACGGCGTAGAATATGGACTTGTCGCCGTCGGAACGCATGCAGAGACAATCAATGCCAGAGCAATCACGCCGAGCAGGCATGTTCGCTTGAGAGTATTCTTCATAGCTTCTCCCGAATTATGCTATACAAGCGTAATAAAGACACTTCGGCACAGTGCCGAGATCTCGTCATGAAATTTCATAAACTCAGGTGACGAGAATATTCTTGAGAATACAAAAAGTCTTCATTTTTATGAAGCACGATCTGAATTCTCCAATTTTTCTTGAAGATATCTTAAAAAAACAGGTCGGCTCGAAATATCGAGTCGACCCGAAAGCGGTATACTCCGCCATTTCCTGCACTGGAGGCAGAGTGTCGTCTCTAAGGTTCGCCATGTCCATGCCCGCGAAAGGACATGGCGAACCACAGCGCGGACGGCGTTTTGCATATCCGCTTTATATATGAAAATGCAGGGTTTGTACCAAGTGTAAACGTTTTATACCAAACCGGACGGATTCGTCATTGTCGGCATGGCCTTGGCCAGCACATGCGCACTACACAGTAAAGACGATTCGGAAAAAGCCGGTCCAATCATCTGCAAGCCGATAGGCATCGAAGAGACACTCCCCAGCCCCACAGGCAATGACAGCCCCGGAAGGCCTGCCAGGTTGAGGGACAGCGTAAAAATGTCACTCAAATACATTTGCAACGGGTCAGCGGTTTTTTCATCAACCTTAAACGCTGTAAACGGTGAAACCGGACCAACAAGGATATCGCACCGTTCAAATGCGTCGAGATAGTCCTGTCGGATAAGACGCCGAACCCGAGCGGCCTTGCGATAGTATGCATCGTAATAGCCGGCAGAAAGAACATATGTCCCAAGCATGATACGACGTTTCACTTCATCGCCGAAACCGGTTGTCCGTGACGTTTCATACATATCAATGAGTTCTTCGGCATTCGGATCACGATATCCATAGCGAACGCCATCAAAACGTGCGAGGTTGGAACTCGCTTCCGCCATGGCCAAGACATAATACGTCGCCACAGCATATTTCGTATGCGGCATAGATACCGGTACGATCTCGGCCCCAAGCTCGGCAGCACTATCGATCGCAGACTGGCAGGCCGATCGCACTTCGTCATCGACCCCCTCTCCCCAATATTCTTCGGGAACGCCCAAACGAACACCTTTAAGGTCGGTGGCTTTAGCAAGTTCACTTTCATAATCGGACGACTCCGATGGCGAACACGTGCTGTCGCGCGGGTCATGGCCGGCAATAGCAGTCAAAACGGCGGCGGCATCGGCCGGAGTCCGAGTCAGAGGACCGATTTGATCCAAACTCGAACCATAGGCGACAAGACCATATCGAGAAACGCGGCCATAGGTCGGTTTCAATCCAACCACCCCACAAAACGATGCCGGTTGCCTGATGGATCCACCGGTATCAGTTCCAAGGGCAGCAAAACACTGCCCCGCGGCCACACTCGCCGCAGAACCACCACTCGACCCACCTGGAACACGTTCCAAATCCCAAGGGTTTCTGGTGACGGCGAATGCGGAATTTTCCGTCGACGACCCCATGGCGAACTCGTCCATGTTGGCTTTCCCCAAAATCACCGCACCGCGGCTTTTGAGGCGTTCGATAACAAAAGCATCATAGAATGGAACGAATCGTTCCAAAATTTTCGATGCACAGGTTGTCGGCGCATCTTTCACACAAATAGCGTCTTTGATGACAAGAGGTACCCCGAACAGGGTTTGCTCCGGTTTACGTCCTGCAGCATCAAGCGCTTTGGCCTGGTCTAAGGCGTTTTGCGGATCATAATGCAAGAGCGCTTTGATGGATGGCTCTGTGGCTGCAATGCGATCAATACAAGTCGTAGTCGTTTCCGTGGCCGACACGTCTTTTGCCGCCAATTTGTCGCGTACCTGCGTCAGGGTCAACGAAGTGAGATCAGACATGCTCTATCCTTATCCAGGCAATCACCTGAAAAGAGTTAGACAATTCGAGGAACAATAAAAAACTGACCGTCATCTTCCGGTGCGTTCGCCAGAACGTCACTCCGCTCTGTCGTCTTGAACGCCTCATCTTTACGATACGGCGTCGAATGGGCCACCGGACTATACAACGGATCGACATTCTCCGTGTCGAGCTCGTTCAAGACAGCCATATGGCCAAGGATATCATCCATCTGGCCGGCAAACAGTGCAAGCTTGTCATCATCGAGGCGCAACCGGGCTAATTTGGCCACTTTGGCGGCTTCGTCCTTGCTGATATTCATGCTGGTTATCCTTTTCTCTTTGGCCGACAGGCATCGGCCCGGCTCAATATGTCAGAACACGACAAGCTCGCTCAACGACGTCTCTCGTGGCGATGCCTTGCCGGCTATTAGTACCCATCCGTCCCTTGCGATCCGGTCGACATCGTCGGTGGTTCATTCACAGCGGGAGGTTCATTGACCATGGCCGGTGTGGAGGATGTTGCCGGTAGCGACGTCGAGACCGGAGGCGCTGCACCATGCTCCATCGCTCCGGACGCTGGCGGCGATGCAACAACACTGACTCCATTGCCACCTCCACTATATTCCGGGGCGGACTGCCTCGTGCTCATGTCGAGGTTACCGGCCGGAAAGGCGCCTTGTCCTCGAATCGTTTCCAAGCGTCTGTAAAAACCATCTTTATTGATCTCTTTCATCCCTTCTACCGAAGGACGGAAGAGAAACATCTGCTGACTTGCCAAGCCGGAAGTATCGTACTGCAAAGGGGCCATCGTCCATTGAAAATGACTCGCGGTTTCGGCAAGTCGCGCATTGATCCGATCTCGCGGCGACATCGGATCAATATCCCCCAATGCTACAGCAAAACGTAAATAGTCATATCCGAGCGCCACCCAAAAATCGGGTTCTCCGCCGGTCTGTTCCATATACGCCGACTTAAGGGCTGCACTCTCCATAGTGTTGGATTGCGGATTATACGCTCCAGGAAACACAGCGAGTCGGTAATGATTCACGTCGATAGGACGTTTCGCGACGGCCGCACGGGTCAGCGCCTGACTCCACAAACGCGGTCCAAGAAAGAGCAAGTGGTTCGCGTTGAAATAAAAGAAATACGGAACAATCCCATCGATACGATCCCATGCATCGGGCACGAACACGGCGTCATAATTCGTTTGACCATTTTCGCCGACCATATTTTCGACAACGGACCGCCAGGAGGCTGGGTTGTTCGGATCATACGAACCGGTCATCACCACTTCCCCACCACGCGAACGCACGGCTTTGACGAACAAGTCAGCCATTGTCGTGCCGTATCGATCACTCGGCCGTAACACGGCAAGTCTCGTTAATCTGTAGTCCTTCACAGCAAGTTCAGCCAGCGCAGCGACCTCATCTTCCGGGCTGCCAAAAAAACGCCACGCCTGGCTTCCTTCAGTCACGTCGGCCAAAGAGGGCAAAAAACACAGCGGAACACGACCGGACAACGCACCGGCTTTCACGAGATCACCGAATGTTTGCTTGTGCATAGGGCCACCAACAACATGAATGGTTGGGTCAAGGCTGGCCAAGGTCTGGTTAAAATCCGGAGCCGTCGAATCAATGATCGTCACCTGAACCGGAGTACCGTTCTGCTGTAACACTTTTTCCGCGGCGGCGACACCGGCCTGCACTTTTCCGCCAAGTTCACGAAATGCACCACCAAGCGGGAGAATTACAGCTGTTTTGAGCGCACCGTGTTTTTTCGCCCCAGCCATGGCTTTGGGTTTTTCCAAGCCATAAAATGGCAGGTTCGCAACACCACCGTCGAGAATTTTGATAAAGAGCGTTCGGTCGGCAATGTTTCCTTGCGATGCAAGAAGTTGTGCATACTGGCGCAACTCGCCACGCTTCTCCGGATAATCACGCGCCAGACGTCTGGCTTGTTCAAAAGCAATAAGCGCTTGAGGAAACTCAAATCGACTCTGTTCATTCACCATTGTTTCCAATGAAGAAAACGCCGAACTGTCCAAACCATCAAGAGTACGAGCCAGCCATGCCTCCATGCGCACTTTGTCTTCTGTCGTAGGCATACGAGTATAGGCATCACGAACAACCGTTACAGCTCCGGCAGGATTTTTTCCTTTGGCAAACAGAGAAAAAAGCTCAACGGCCGCTATCGCCGCCGTATCCGCAGGTACATCGTTGCGGGTCAACACCTCGGAAAGATACGACTCCGCCTCAAACGATTGGCCACGGCCCATTGCTTCCAACGACTTTGCGTGCAAAAGTAACCAGACGGGTTGTCTCCAAATATCTGGATTGAAATTCTTCCAACGATCAAGGCCCTTTAACACAGCCTCATAGCGCTCAAGGAAGTACGCGCTTTTTACCATGCGTTCAAAGCCCTGATTACGTTGGGACGCACTGAGTCCCGCCATACTCACAAGCTTGGAATAGAGAATTTCACTTTGTGCATAGTCTCCATTATTCCATGCTCGCGAGGCTTCTTCATTGAGCTGCGATGCCGGTGACGGCCCGGTTGCCTTAGACGAGGTTCCCGGTTTCGGTACCATCATCGTACACCCGAACAATAACAACACGGCACATATCGCCACAACGCCTCGAAAGACCGTTATATTCTCACGTCGGCCAACCCAACGCATGGCGTCCTCCCCTCACGGGCACCCGGTGTCCGTGGTTATGATATATCGATTTTGTTTTTACGCAGAACAGTCGCTGCCAAGCGAGAAACACGAGAACACCTTCGGCGTTCTTTTCTTCGATTGGCGTTGTAAATTTCAGACTATAAACCGGTTGCATCCATAGCAAAAAAAAAGCGGTCCCGCAAAGTGCGAGACCGGGTGCACAGCTTGCGACAGCACAACCAGCGGAACATAAAATCGTAGAGAGAAAGTTTACAATGCGCTTACCAAGCCAAAGGACGATATCGAATAAACATTCCGCAACCCCCTCTGGTTCTATGAAAAAAAGTTTCTCTCATTCCATAAAACACTGCCCTGCTCGTTGTGAGACTCTTCTCGTTTATTGATGCCTTGCAGAACGTCCCTCAACAATCAATCGCCCTGACAACTTCGAGAATGCAAACAACACTCTGTCTCTCGATCTACTGCGGAGCGAAGTTCTTTTATAAATTCATCCAGTTCCGTATAGCGGACCCCATAGCCTAAGTTAAAAATGTAATCAACGGAACGAGAAGGATTGGTTCCTTGGACATGTTGCAAAAGGGTTTCAAGCTTATCCAATGCCTTCACAAGACGCGCTTCCGGAGATTGAGCATATTCATACTCCTCCCAAAGACAAAGGAGTTCATGGCGTTGCTCTTCTGGGAGCGGACGGACCAAGTCTTTCAAATCTTCACGTTCTTGTTCATCTTTTGGACCGGTCTGTTCCGGGGCAGGAATATCGCCATGGATGGCTTCACCGAGGTCATGAACGATACAAAGCTGTAAAATTTTCAAAGCATCCAAATCAGGATATGCCTTGCTTATAAGCATCGCAAAAAGACACAGTCTCCAACTGTGCTCTGCCGTACTTTCTTGCCTTCCAGACTGCGTCCATGTCGTTCGCAGAGTACTTTTTAATGCCTCCGCTCTGCGCAGGAAATCCAGGAGATTATAAACCCAATCTTCCTTATTACTCTCTGACATGATTTTCCCCGATGCTTTTGAGACCAAAACAACAAACAGTCACGATATCTATTTTTCCGCCTCTGCGTTGCTTCCACTGACATACTCTTCGGGACTGTTAAGTATCGTCTGCAGTATGTCGGCGAACAATCCAGCATGATACCCGTCCGCAAGACCATGATGGACCTGAAACGAGAACGGCGTCACCCACTGATTACCATCTTGAGTGAAGCGCCCCCAAGTTAGTCGTGGTACCGAGTCATTGTTATTCAAGAGAGCCGGGTGCTGAACGCTCGTAAATTTAATCCAGGGCAAAGAGGTCATGTAGACCTCGTCATCTTGTCCGAAGTCGCCAAGAATAAGCTCCTCTGCTTGCTTATTTATTTCAGTGTTTTCATCGACTTCCTGAAAAAAAATCCGACTATCACGATTGAAACGAGCTCGACAGAAGTTGAAGACATTATTCTTTCCCATTATGGTGAATGCAGGGTGAACACAATCATGTTCCACCACTTGCCCATCTCGAATTCGGGTTTTCATCTCAGGAATCTGATTGGCGGCGTACGATGCGAGAAACAGCATCAAACTGAAAATCTTCACCCCATGTTCTTTTGCAAAGCCGCGCGCGGTCGTCACGTCCAGATCAAAACAGACGCTGAAATGCGGCAAGTCTATTCCGGAGAAAAAAGAGAAATGACTTTTTCTTTCCCACGTACTCATGTCGATAATTTTCATAATAACTCCACCCCATTGTGTTGATAACAACCGAGAGTGTTCTTAACACTCGCCACGTGCTCGAGAAGGGCAATACAGAATGAAAGATTAACAGGAAAGGACATTTGTCCCACAGGATATTTCAATGCAATCCGTGCACAAGGAACTCGCCCAAGAATTGTTAGCAGCGGTAGCGCGTAGGTTTCGACAAGGTCAGGCTGGAATATCAGAAGCCGTCATACAACCAAGGACATCAATCATTCTTCAGAAAGAGTCTCCCGAATTTGTTTACATCATCCTTCACGGCAGCATGAAAATCCATCTCAACACCCCAAAAGGAAACGAATTTCTTGTTGCCATTGAGGGGCCAGGCGTTCTCTTCGGGGAAGTTGAAGCATTGACCGGGGAAGCAGCGACCTGCTCTGTCACAGCGTTAATGGAAAGTAAGGTGGCAAAAATTTCTCTGCAGGCGTACCCAAATTGGCTCAATGAGGACCATGCCTTTGCGCTGTTAGTGAATCGAATCATTACATATCGCCTCCAAATCATGACAAAGAGAGCTGCAACTCACCTTTCCTACCCTATGGAATATTCTGTGCTCAAGTTGCTGAAAATGATGGCGGAAGAACGCTCTTCACTCAGATTGCATGTATCCAAAGAGGATATTGCCAATTACCTGGGAACGAGTGTGAGAAGCATCAATCGAATTTTGAAAGACCTGTGTAGCAAGCACGTCATCTCACCCGCTCAAAAAATTGAGATTATAACGATGGAGGGTCTTGAAAACGTCATGCGCCAATACGACGCATAAAATTTCTGCTGCCTGCTTTTCGTCTTGAGTGGAGTCTCCCTCAACTTACGAAGAAAGCCCTCGGTCCCACTAAACGCGGGACCGAGGGCTTTGAGCACAATATGTTATTTAAGGAGTAAACCTTATTTCACTTCAGTGTAGTCGGCATCGACGACGTCGTCATCGGGGCCACCGGCTGCACCGGACGGACCAGCTTGCGGGCCGGCTTCAGGACCACCCGCTCCTGCACCCTGGTCACCCTTCTGCTGATACAGCAGTTCGGCCAGTTTGTGCGACGACTGCGCCAGGGAGTCCTTGGCCTTGTTGATGTCTTCAAGAGAATCCGTCTGGAGTGCGCTTTTAACGCCCTCAACCTTACCTTCGATTTCAGCACGGAGCGCCGGATCGACCTTTTCACCGAGGTCACGAATGGATTTTTCCGTGGTGTAAACCAAGGTGTCAGCTTCGTTTCTCGCTTCAATAAGCTGTTGTTTTTTCTTGTCTTCGTCAGCATGCGACTCAGCGTCTTTGACCAGTCGCTGAATTTCGTCTTCGGAAAGACCAGAAGAAGCCGTAATGCGGATCGACTGCTCTTTGCCGGTACCCAGATCTTTCGCCGAAACGTTGACGATACCGTTCGCATCGATGTCGAAGGAGACTTCGATTTGCGGCATACCACGAGGTGCCGGCGGAATACCGGTCAGTTCGAAGCGGCCCAAGGTCATATTGTCTCCGGCCATGGGGCGTTCACCCTGCATGACGTGAATGGAAACAGACGGTTGGTTGTCAGCAGCAGTCGTAAAGGTCTGGCTTTTGCGAGTCGGAATCGTCGTGTTCCGGTCGATGAGCTTGGTGAAAACTCCACCCAGAGTTTCGATACCGAGCGACAGCGGCGTTACGTCGAGCAACAGCACGTCTTTAACGTCACCGGCCAGGATACCACCCTGAATAGCTGCGCCCATGGCGACGACTTCGTCAGGGTTCACGCTGCGGTTGGGTTCCTTACCGAAGAATTCCTGCACCTTTTTCTGAACCAAAGGCATACGCGTCATACCACCAACAAGAACAACTTCGTCGATGTCGCTAGCGCTGACGCCAGCATCGGCCAAAGCCTTCTTGCAGGGTTCGATCGTGCGGCTTACCAGGTCTTCGACCAAGCTTTCCAGTTTCGAACGAGTCAGTTTGACAAGCATATGCTTGGGACCGCTGGCGTCGGCGGTGATAAACGGCAGGTTGACTTCGGTTTCCATGGCCGTGGAAAGTTCTTTCTTGGCTTTTTCACCGCCTTCTTTCAGGCGCTGCAGGGCCATACGATCCTGCGACAAGTCAATGCCATTTTCGCGCTTGAACTCGGCAACAAGGTAGTCGATGACACGCTGGTCAAAGTCTTCCCCACCGAGGAACGTGTCGCCATTGGTTGCGCGAACTTCAACAACATTATCGCCAACCTCAAGAATCGAGATATCAAACGTACCACCACCCAAGTCGAAGACGGCAATCTTTTCGTTGGACTTCTTGTCAAATCCGTAAGCGAGCGAAGCAGCTGTCGGTTCGTTGATGATGCGCTTCACTTCGAGACCGGCAATACGTCCGGCGTCTTTCGTAGCCTGACGCTGCGAGTCATTAAAGTATGCCGGAACCGTAATAACTGCTTCGGTCACGGACTCACCAAGGTAGGTTTCCGCGTCTTTTTTCAGCTTTTGTAGAATCATGGCCGAAACTTCAGACGGGCTGTATTTTTTACCGTCCACTTCGACATACGCGTCACCGTTATTGCCAGAGACAATCTTGTACGGGCAGTGATCCAGCCAACGGGAAACTTCGGGAGAATCAAATTTCCGGCCCATAAGACGTTTAATTGCGAAAACGGTCTTGTCCGGGTTCGTCACGGCCTGACGTTTGGCGATTTCACCGACAAGGCGTTCTTTGGTGAATCCCACCACCGAAGGGGTGGTACGGCCACCCTCGGGGTTGGAGACACATTTCGGGTCTTTCCCTTCCATAACATAAACGCACGAGTTGGTCGTACCGAGGTCGATACCGATAATTTTGCCCATATGTATTTATCCTCCTCAAAATCGAAAATGTATAATGGATGCCGCAGGCGCATGCCATCGCTCTGCGGGAATGCGCTCACACAAACCAGCATTTTAATTCCCCTTTCCGGATTGTAAAGGGGCACATCTGATTTTTTTTATGATGTTTTGTTGACCATCACCTTCGCAGCGCGCAGTAACCGGT
Organism: Desulfovibrio inopinatus DSM 10711; assembly: GCF_000429305.1. Lineage (NCBI taxonomy): Bacteria > Pseudomonadati > Thermodesulfobacteriota > Desulfovibrionia > Desulfovibrionales > Desulfovibrionaceae > Desulfovibrio > Desulfovibrio inopinatus. The sequence continues at coordinate 70,336 of NZ_AUBP01000027.1, read as the reverse complement.
CGTGCAAACGAAATCCTTTCTGCACGACTTCAGCCACACAATCCTGATCCAGGTCAGGACGCGCCATGAGTCCCAAAGCCTCGTGAAAGGCGGGGTCGAAGGCCTCACCAATTTCGCCGAATTCGGCAACACCATGCCCTTTGAGCGCATCCATCAATGCTTTGCGCGTCATCTCCACGCCCATGACGAAATCTTTACATGCTTCGTTGCCGCGACCATGGGTCAGCGCCAGATCAAGATTGTCGAGAGCGGGTAAAATGTCGCGCAACACTGTTTCTGCAGCATATTTGACAAACTCTTCCTTCTCCCGCGTCAAGCGACGCTTGAGGTTCTCAGCGTCCGCCATGGCACGCAACCTGCGTTCGCTTTCGACCTTGAGCTGTTCCCGCAACGTTTCAATCTCTTCCTCGGGAGACATGGAAATCTCCACCTGGTCTTCGGACTCGGGAACGTCCTTCGAAAGCTCTTCACGGACGGTTTCCTTGTCTGCATCTACCATGTATGGTTCTCCTTCACATAGGAAATAACGGATTTGTGGAATGCTCATTCCGACATATCCGTTTTTTTACGTTGTTGAAAGCCATTCTGCCCAAACGAATCATTCTTTCTGTCATGGACAAGGCGTCACAATTCTTTTTGAACTCAAAAGTGTTTTGTCAACAGTTGGGTTAACGTCCTTGCCGTGTAATGTACCATAGGAACCAAACGGCAATAGTCCATACGAACAGGACCAATGAGCCCAACAGTGCCTAATGGAGCCGATTCCGGCCCATACGGCGCGGCAATGATACCGAGTACACTGAATTCATCAAGATGACTTTCTTCACCAATGACAACAGCAGTCTTGTACTCTCGTACGGTCGTATCAAGAATCTGCAATAAAGTATTATGTTCTTCCAAAATACAGAGCAATTCTCGCATCGCTGTCGCGTCGGAGAATTCAGGCTGCGCGAGAATATTGGCTCGGCCCTCAACGTAGACTTCAGGCTCTTCGTCTTCCTCGAATGTCAAGAGCGCCAACGTCAATGCTTTGTGACACAGTCGGTCCAGTTCCCTTTTGGCTCCATTGAGCTCTGCGACAATGCGCCCTCGCGCTTCTGCCACCGTCATATTCTGGAAAAGATAATTCAAGTAGTTGCCGAACTTCACTAAGTCATTGGATGTAATATCCTTCTCGACGGCAATAACCTGTTTTTTAACGATGCCCCCTTGCAAAATGAGCATCACCACAATCAAGCCCGGCTTGATGAGTTCGAACTCAATTCGACGCCACCGAATATTCGTGTGGCGCGGCGCAATCACCATTCCAACCTGCAGTGACGTATCCGACAATACCCGTGATGCTTGGCGTAAAATATCGCCGATTTCCAGACCAGCCTTCCCAAGCGCAATCATGATACGCTCTTTCTCCAAATTGGAGAGCGGGCGTTGCTTCATGATCTCATCGAGATATAAACGAAAAGCACGTGCTGTCGGTACACGACCGGCCGACGTATGCGGTTGGGCCAAATAATCCTTATCTGTCAAATCCGCCATGATATTTCGTATACTGGCGGCTGACAGCTTGAGCGGACAGGTCTTGGCCACAGTACGCGACCCCACGGGCTGGGCATCGGCGATATATGTATCGACGATCGAATGTAAAACAATAAGTTCCCGCTCCGTCAGAGTCATGCTTCCACCTCTCTTAGCACTCTTCCTCTTTGAGTGCCAAAGGAGGTAACAACGGTTGTGCCCCCTGTCAACCCGGCTCAATTGTTGGACAAATAAATGAGCGCCCATAAGTCGATGAAAATTCATTAAAAGAAAATGATATCACTGGATCCACTCCCTCTTCGAAATATGCCGTCTGGTTGGTTCAACGCATAAAAAAAAGCATCCGACTGACCGGATGCTTTCTTTGCGTATTCTGTAATGTTGGAGAAGGGTTATGCGAGGAAACCGTAAACATACTCCCGCAAGGACTGTACCCAGGGTCTTGGGGTGAACCCGGTCACCTCGGTCAATTTTTGCGTGGAAAGGACGGAGTACGCTGGGCGTTTCGCTTTTTGTGGAAATTCATCTGACATAATTGGTTCAACACGACAGTTGACGCCGGCTGCCGCTACAGCCTCACTGGTGAGTTCACACCAACTCGCCTTGCCACCTCCAACTGTATGAAACAATCCACGAGCATTCGCTTTGATCAAAGCCAAGCTCATAGAGGAGAGATCAATGGTGGATGTCGGTGACCCCACCTGGTCATGCACGATACGCAAAACATCACGCTCCCTTGCATAACCAAGAATTTTTTCCACAAAGTTGATTTTTCCCGGTCCGAACAACCACGCGGTGCGCAAACATAAAAAATGCTCCATCCCCATATCGGCCAGGGCCAACTCCCCTTCGAGCTTGGTCTTTCCGTACACGGATTGCGGGTTAACAGGATCGGTCTCAACATAGGGTTCGGTCTTTGTTCCATCAAAAACAAAGTCCGTGCTGTAATGAACAAGGCAACTCCCGTGATCCAGACATATTTGACCAAGTAAACGAGGGAGTGTCTTATTGAGCTTTGCTGCTTCCACCGGTTCATCTTCGGCTTGGTCAACGGCTGTATAGGCTATCGTATTGAAAACATAGTCCGGCTTGAAATCATTCAAAAGTCGAGCGACAGCCGACTCGTCAAACACATCGAGGGTATCTCGCCCTGTAGGAACAACCTCGTACCCGGCCTCTGTAAGTGTTCGGGTCAACGGCATACCGAGCAAGCCGCGCTTGCCGCCAAGAACAACGACCCTCCCCGGAATCATGATCGTTCTCCGTACCAACGGTTCATGAACGAGCGATATGCACCGCTTTCTACTCCCTCAAGCCATGCACTATTTTGCTCATACCAGTCGATCGTTTCTTGAATACCTGCAGCAAAATTCAGACTCGGTGCAAAACCAAGTTCCTTGGCTGCAAGGTCAAAATTCATGGCATACCGTCGATCATGTCCAGGACGATCTTTCACGTATGTAATGAGATCTTCAGATTTTCCGAGGGCAGAAAGAATTGTTTTCACGACATCAATATTCTTCATTTCCGCTGCGCCGCCAAAGTTATACACGGCACCGAGGCGTCCCTTGCGCAATGCCAAATCGACACCTCGACAATGGTCGGCAACATAAATCCAGTCGCGTACGTTTTGGCCGTCTCCATAGACAGGTAAAGATTCACCGCCCTTGGCTTTGGAGTACATCAAAGGAATAAGTTTTTCCGGAAACTGATACGGACCGTAGTTATTGGAGCACCGTGTGATGACAACAGGGAAATCATGCGTCTCAAAAAATGCCCGACACAACATATCAGAGGAAGCCTTGGAAGCAGAATACGGACTGTTGGGAGCAAGCGGGCTTTCTTCGCTGAATTGCCCGTCTTCTCCAAGCGTTCCATAAACTTCATCTGTCGAAACATGGACAAATCGGTCAACACCGTATTTCCGGCTCGCCTCAAGAAGGTTTTTTGTACCAACGACATTCGTCTCAATAAATGGAGAACAATCGTCTATTGAGCGGTCAACATGGGATTCAGCTGCAAAGTTCACCACAGCATCAATCTTGTGTGTCCGAAGAATATGCGAAACGAGCTCGACGTTCCCAATATCGCCCTGTACGAAAAAATAGCGTTCCCCTCCAAATTCCCGCTCTATGTCGACCATATTTTCAGGATTGCCGGCATAAGTGAGCTTATCGAGGTTGACGATGACGTCTTCAGGCTGTTCCCGCATCACGAGATGGATATAGTTGGCTCCGATAAATCCGCAGCCACCGGTGACAAGAAGTCGCATGATGCTCCTTTAGTTCATTTTTTTCGGGACATGCACAAAAAAGGCTTGCCAATCCCGATGGTTTCAGGCAAATTGACAAATGGGCGGTTAACTCAGTGGTTAGAGTGCCATCTTCACACGGTGGAAGTCCGGGGTTCAAATCCCCGACCGCCCACCACCGAAACATCAAGCCCCGGCAACGGGGCTTTTTCTTTTCCCCGTTGGCCGTGCTTTTCGCTTCAAGAAGAAACAAAGTCAAGCAACAACGGATGTTTTCCCATGCCATGTATCGTTTTGTACGAGCCTGAAATTCCTCCTAATACAGGCAGCATCGCTCGCTTATGCGCTGCAACTCGCATTCCCTTACACCTTATTGAACCACTCGGTTTCAAGCTGGAAGATAAATATTTAAAAAGAGCCGGCCTCGATTATTGGCCCCATGTCAATCTTTCGGTCTGGCCCGATTTTTCTGCATTTGCCAAAGCCAATGCGCATTTACGCTTTGTTGCGACAACGTCACAGCATCGTGGCCATGGCGCCGTTCCTTACCATAAATTCGCCTATCAGGAAAATGATGCGCTTCTTTTCGGCGCTGAATCCAAAGGGCTCCCGGAATCGTTCCTCACCGATCCGACACAATGTATTGCAATCCCAATCTTTGGCGAAGTCCGTAGCCTCAACCTCGCGAATGCAGCCTCTATTATTCTATATGAGTCACTCCGCCAATTAGGCACACTTAATTCTCACATCGGGTGATAACATCAGTATAGGAATTGACAGTACTGTGTCTGCCGTGAAATAAATATTGTGCCTTAAAACAATCACTTTAATATAGACAGGAATACTATGAAATCGTTCATTCTTGCCATGTTTATCGCTATCACCTTGCTTTTTGTTTCAGTGACAAGTTTTGCTCAAAAGGCTCTCACAATGACAGGCGTATTCAAGCAACACGAAGGCATGGTTCAATTCAAATCCAACCAACATCCGAATACAATCTATATTCCTGTTGCGTCAGTGCAAGATCCTGCTGACGTTCTGGGGATCGAAGTCCAAATCACCGCAACAATCGATGAATCCTTTACGGAAACGGGAAGCGGTGACAACGTCAAACAAATCAAAATCACCAAATTTGAAATATTACAAGATATGTCCGGCACGCCGACGCCCCTGCCCGTCGAGCCAACACCTTCTGGAGCACAATAGTTTCTCTATGACGCTAGTATTCAACCCCGTGTCAGAGAGCGAGAGTCCGTCATGAAAATTCTCTTGGTCGATGATTCCGAAACGTCGCTCATGCTGCTGGAAACCATTCTCCATGGAGCTGGATATCATGACCTTGTCCGGACCAATGCAGCAACTGAAGCTCTTGAATTTCTTCACCTAGCGAAGAAGGAGTCGCCAGAGACACAACCGCCGATAGACTTAATTCTTATGGATATCGTCATGCCGGGACTCAATGGCATTGAAGCCACAAGAGCCATTAAAAATGATCCACAACTTCGAGATGTGCCGATCATTATGGTAACGGTCAAAGATGAAGAAGATAGTCTTGAACGCGCCTTTGAAGCCGGGGCAATTGATTACATTAATAAACCTGTCAGCAAAATAGAGCTCCGTGCGCGGGTCGGCTCCGTTCTCAAACTGAAGCAAGAAATGGATCAACGCAAAGCCCGTGAGCGTCAACTCGAAAATTTGACGCGCCGACTCCATGAACTTTCTAACCTCGACGGGTTGACCAACGTCGCGAATCGTCGCAGTTTTGAAGATACGTACGGTCGGGAATGGCGCCGCTCTAAAAGGGAAAAAAAGCCCTTATCGGTCATGATGATCGATATTGATTTCTTCAAGCGCTACAACGATACCTATGGTCACCTTGAGGGTGACACGTGTCTAAAACAAGTTGCCCAGGCCATTCAGTCCTCAATACGCCGTCCAGGTGATTTTATCGCTCGTTATGGTGGAGAAGAGTTTGTCGTTATCCTCCCCGATACCTCTCCGACTGGAGCCGTCACCATTGCCGAAGCAATTCGAAACAATGTTGGCGCTCTTCACATAGAGCACTCGGCTTCCGACGTCAGCGACGTTGTCACTGTGAGTATTGGCATCGCCGGCCATACTCCTGACGACAGCATTGATTCCAAAACGTTGCTCAGTTCCTCAGACCAAGCTTTGTATCAAGCGAAATCCATGGGGCGGGACCGGATCAATATTCACACTCCGGGAAGCTGTAGCTTCTAAGACTTACGCGCTCACCGGGGAATTGAGAACAAGCAAGCGCATATCTTTGACCGAAAAGTGTATCTAAAGACATACGCCTGTCTTTTCGCATGAGCAGGAGATAAGGTCACAAGAAAACGGCGCTAGTCCATTTTGAGTTCCTTCCATATTTCACGACGTTTCTCGTACTCTTCTTTAAAACGCTTCAATGCCCGACTATTTTCAGGATTATGTCCTTGGGCTTTTTCTGCGCGTTCCATGAAATACTCGGTCTTTCTTTTGTCCCCGCGATACATCGCTGCATAGGCGAATTGAAGCTGCGCGCCGAACATCTCGCCGGCACTGCCCAGTATCTGGCCATACCCCTGACGCACATCAGGATTGTCAGGAACAAGCGCGACGACTTTTTTCATGACACCAATAGCATCAGCATCCTTCCGTTGCTGAGAAAGTAAACGAGCATACTCAAAAAGAGCCAGGCTATCTTGAGGATTATCCAATACGGCTCTGGACAAGTACCCTTCTGCTTTGTCGAATTGCCGCATCGACTGATAATAAAATCCTGCTTCGCGTAAAAACAGAGGGTCGCTCCCTCCACAGGCTAATGCCTTTTCAAATACAGGTCCGGCGGGACTTTTGTTGTTTTGTCTGGAAAGCGCAATGGCCAACCCAAGACGGTCAAGACACGTCGAATCACCGGCCTTATTAAAAGCTGACAAAGCAGATTTCGGAGGAGTATACCGTGCCCGAACTAACGTCTGGACGCGCTTGAAGTTCACATCGTCTTCCGGCCGATTCTGGATGTTGGCTGGCATTTTCTTTATTTGATCTTCAATGTATCCAACACGCTCGGAAAGCCCGGGGTGTGTACTTAAATATGTCGGAATTGTGCCTGTCCCCTTGAACCATCGCATGCGTTGCATAGTCTCGAATGCTCCGCGCATACCGTTTGGCTGAAAACCGGCATCAACAAGAAACGTCAACCCAGCTTTATCGGCTTCGCGTTCATCGTCTCGACTGTACTTCAACATAGCTGTGGCACCCAAAGCACGTGAGCCGGCAGCAACAGCCCCCCCGATATCGGAATTTCCCGAAGCAACACCCGCAGCCAACCCAGCTAACATGCCTAGCAATGCGCCAATGGAAATCTTCTGAAACGATTCCATTCGATTCGCCAAGTGTCGCTCTGAAACGTGCGCCAATTCGTGACTAATGACAGCGGCGAGCTCAGACTCATGGTCGAGATTAAGTATAAGGCCCGTGAACACATACATATAGCCTGCAGGAGCGGCAAATGCATTCATGGATGGATCGTCGACAACACCAACCTTGATAGGAAACAGCGTCGGAGGCATTTGCCGTAAAATGCGATCAGTTATCCCACGAACGTAGTCGATGATATAGGGATCCTCAACGAGCTGAAGATGAGACCGAACAAGCACATTGAATTTGTCCCCAAGTTCTTTCTCATCTTTTATAGTAAAATCAAATAATCCAGCCTGACTTCGTACAGACAACGTCGCCACAAGAAACACGACGAGAGCGAGTACACAGGCCGATTTCGCAAGCCCGTAAAGAGAGGCAAAGCAACGGATGGTTTTCATGAGTTCGCTTTACACTCTTGCCGTGAATTTGGGAAGCGGAGGCAAAGACAAAGGACAAACACGCTATAAGCGCTATGCGAAACACACAGGCGGGTGAAAACAGAAAGGAAGAAAGACAACAGTTCAAAATGCAAACAAAATTTCTCACGTCAAGGAAAGAGGCCTTGCTCCTTGACGTGAGAATCCGACGAAGACACGTGCTTCATGCAAACACGCATCCTTTGAGAAAACCGTATACCGTCTGAAAAAACCGGAATTATTTATTCATGATATCAAGAAATTCGCGATTATTTTTTGTACCGCGCATTTTGTCGAGCAGAAAATCCATACTGTCGATGGAATTCATGGGCGAAAGCAGTTTACGCAATATCCAGACACGATTGAGGACATCGTCAGGCAGCAACAGTTCTTCCTTACGTGTGCCCGAACGATTGATATCAATGGCGGGGAAGACACGTTTTTCGGCAAGGTGGCGATCAAGATAGAGATCCATATTGCCAGTTCCCTTGAACTCTTCAAAGATAACTTCGTCCATACGGGACCCTGTATCAATGAGGGCTGTCGCAATAATGGTTAAAGATCCCCCGGCTTCCATATTCCGGGCTGCACCAAAAAAGCGTTTCGGACGCTGCAGGGCGTTAGCATCAAGCCCGCCGGACAACACACGACCCGACGAAGGGGTCACCGCGTTATAAGCCCGACCAAGGCGCGTGATGGAATCAAGCAAGATAACGACATCGCGTTTTCTTTCAACAAGACGCTTGGCTTTCTCAATGACCATCTCGGCAACCTGAACATGGCGTTGCGGAGATTCATCAAAGGTCGAGCTAACAACCTCAGCACTGACGGTCCGTTCCATATCCGTGACTTCTTCGGGACGTTCGTCGATGAGTAAGACAATGAGGAAAACTTCAGGATGATTGGCATTGATGGAGTTGGCGATGGTCTGCAAGAGCATTGTTTTCCCGGTACGCGGTGGGGCAACTATGAGCCCGCGTTGGCCAAAGCCAATGGGAGTGAGGAGATCGATGACGCGAGATGAATAGTTCTTGTCACCATTTTCCATCGTAAAACGACGATCTGGGTAGAGTGGCGTCAGGTTGTCAAAGAGTACAATATTTTTTGACGCTTCCGGAGGCGCAAAACCAATCTCATTGACGCGCAACAAGGCAAAATAGCGTTCTCCTTCCTTCGGCGGTCGAATCTGTCCCGAAACGACATCCCCTTTACGCAAGCCGAAACGACGAATTTGGGACGGCGAAACATAGATATCATCGGGCCCAGGCATGTAGCTGTACATAGGGGACCGCAGAAAACCAAATCCATCGGGCAAGATCTCCAAAACACCTTCCCCGAAGATGGAGCCATTTTGCGAGGCACAGTTTTGCAAGATGGAAAAGATAAGCTCCTGCTTTCTCATACCACTTGGATTTTCAACATTGAATTCGCTGGCCAGCTCCATAAGTTCCGGCATTGATTTGGTTTTCAGATCGGATAGATTCATTGAGATACTCCATGCAAGGAAAGAGGAATTGTTGCGTACAAGAATAACCCGGTATCAGATACCGAGTACAGCTTATGCAATGAGGCACTACCCACGCGGTGCATTACGCCGCGGGATGTCATATGTTCCATTGAGACCGTCGTAATTATTTAAGAAGAATGTCCGGAATGTGTTGTAGTATGAGGATTCAATTATATCGGTCGATTGAACCGCATGCTAGCAAGCACGATCAAGAAAAAAACCTGCATAGCATCGGTTAGGGATATTCGACTGAAAGCTGACGCAGACGCACACCCAAGGCGGTACTTATACTATTTCGAAAATGTGTCAAGACCACAGAAGAATCTTGCGTAAAAAATCCTTGCGGCGCGTACATATCGTACAGTGTAAATCGCTCTTTGCTCTGCAACTACTCCAAAGGTTTATCTTGCAGCACATCTGCAAACAGTTCATTGATGACACTTTTGATGTCGTCCTGCTCTTTGTCAAGTGCCAAGGCAAGCTCCAACGTCAAAAGACTTGTTGCTTGTTCCAAAAGACGGCGCTCACCAAATGATAATTCTTTATTTTCGCCAATAAGTAAAAGTTCTTTTAGAACATACGCAACGTCGGCAAGATCACCACTTTTAAGTTTTTCCGAATATTCTCGATACCGACGATTCCAGTTCTGCCCGGTGTACCCGGTAAAATCAGATCGGTCTTTTAATGATTCGAGAATAACTTCCCCTTGTTCTCGAGAGCAAAGAGGACGAAGACCGACATTGTCGGCATTCATAACCGGAACCATCAGGGTGACATTATTGCTCAGAATACGAACGATGAAAAAATCTGCGCTGGCACCGCCGATTTCCTGCGTTTCAATACGCTCCACTTTGCCCACACCTTGAGCTGGATATACAACGAGTTGGTCCACGGAAAACACGGCCGGAGCTCCTTTGGAAGGATGAGGAATCCTCTTCTGACTCTAATTGAGTATTGGTAATGATAACAAATAACTTTCAAACAGTCCACGACCAAACTCAAAAGAAGAACGAAACATTGCATCATGGCAATAAACCGCAAAAAGAAATCAATATGCTTGCTTGTCTTGAACAGGTAACACGCAAACCTCTGGCCTTGACGACCAACATGACCGTCAGGGACAAGCGTTATATCCATTCACCGAGGTCACCGCTTTCTCAAAGCCCGATTCAAAAAAGAGAAAGACTCCTCGAACGGCTTCTTCAACAACCGCATCAACAGCCTGTTTTTCCTGTGGAGCTGGTTTGTTCAAAACATAACCCGCCACATCGCGACCAGGTTCAGGTCGGCTGACCCCAAGACGGAGTCGAAAAAAATCAGGTGTACCAAGAGATGTGGCTATCGACTTCAACCCATTATGTCCAGCTGTGCCTCCCCCGTGTTTGAACTTCAACCTACCAACAGGTAAATCCAGTTCATCGTGGGCAACAAGCACGTGCAAAGGATCAAGTTTAAAGAAATTGGCAATTTTGGCGACAGCCATCCCGCTCCGATTCATAAAGGTTTGCGGTTTGGCTAAAAGAAGCCGCATTCCTCCTGGTGACAATCTGGACTCGTAAAGAAGCGTCTCTTTGCCAAACGAAATGGGACGAACATCTTCCCCCAACCGATTGAGCTCTGCCAGAAATGCGTCGACAACCCAAAAACCAAAGTTATGGCGCGTATGTTCGTATTTTTCACCGGGATTGCCAAGCCCGACAAGCAGTCCATCAAAAGCCATTGAGCACACTCTTGTGTTGAAATGCATGGAAGCGCCGAAAGCTAGTACGACACATGTCAACAGATGCCGAAGTTCTCCATGCCGACCCTTTCCTGTGCATGTATTATCGATCTATACGGTTGGCACATCCGGTTATACAGAAAAATAGCGGAACCGTACGATGCCCAATAAAAAAAAGCACGGTCGGGCGTTATTAACGTCGCCCGACCGTGCTGAATGCATACGTAAACAACGAGTAAGCAAAGAAAACGCGTGCAACTCCAGAACAGTTTTGGACCAGCCCAGAGCCCGGACGCAAGAGACAGAGGACTACTCTTCCTCGGCAGCTTCTCCAGCGGTTTCCGATGCACGTTTCGGCAAGATAACACCGACAACGGCGAAGTTATCCGTAAAAACAGCGCTTACACCTTCAGGAAGTTCGATCTCTTTGATACCAATGAAGCTATTGATACCAAGCGGAGTGACGTCAAGAACAACCTTCTCGGGGATAATACCGGGCAAGCAGGTGATGTTGATGCGTTCGTGGTAAATTTCAAGCTTACCACCCTGAACCACACCTTTGGCGCGACCTTTCACTTCAACAGGAATGCTGACGGTAATGTCTTTATCCATGTCCACGCCGTAGAAATCAACGTGAATGAATTCATTCTTGAACGGATGGCGCTGAACCTTCCAGATCAGTGTGGGGCGAGCGGCGTCGTCATTGATGCTCAACTCAACAAGACGGGAATAGCCGGCTTTTTGCAGCACCTTACGCAGAGCTTTCGACTCGGCAGTAATCTGGATATTTTCTCCCTCAGAATTGTAATAAATGCCCGGCACCATGCTTTCCTGACGCAGGCGACGATTGGGTCCCTTGCCTGTTTCAGCGCGGGATTTCACATTCAGGGAAAAGGACTGGCTCATGAGGTATATCTCCTTTGGGCGCGGTCTTCTCGACTCGCGGTCTTCATCAAGTAAAAAGTACGCTCACCGAAGACTCGGTGTGGATGTTATGAATGGCCTTGGCCAGAATACCGGCCACGGACAAAACTTTGATTTTGGAGCAAGCGCGCGCGGCAGCATTGAGCGGAATAGAATTGGTGAAAATGACCTGAGAGAAAGGTGACTGCTCAAGTCTTTCGACAGCCTGCCCCGACAGAACCGCATGAGATGCACAGGCGTAAACCGCTTTGGCACCATTATCCATCAGAACCTGACCGGCCTGACAGATGGTTCCCGCCGTATCGATCATATCGTCAAGCACGACACACGTCTTATCGGTGACATCGCCAATAACATTCATCGCTTTGGCCTGATTGGGCGCTTCACGACGCTTGTCGATAATAGCAAGCCCGCCAGACAACCGCTTAGCAAAAGCACGAGCACGTTCCACACCGCCGGCGTCGGGGGAAACCACCATAAGGTCGCTTATTGCATCGTCCTTGAAATAATCGGCAAGAATAGGAGCAGCGTAGAGGTTGTCGACAGGGACATTAAAAAAGCCCTGAATTTGTCCGGCATGTAAATCGATCGTCAATAAACGATTCATACCAGCCGTCGACAACATGTCAGCGACAAGTCGTGCGCTGATAGGAGCCCTGGGAACAACCTTTCTATCCTGGCGAGCATATCCATAATATGGCATGACCGCAGTGACGCGGCGGGCACTGGCCCGCTTGAGTGCATCCAGAATAAGAAGCAGCTCCATCAAGTTGTGATTCACCGGCGAACACGTGGGTTGTACCACGAAAACATCAGAGCCACGGACATTTGCCCCGACTTCAATGCGAATCTCGCCATCACTAAAAGTGGTTACTTTTGCCGGAAGGAGCGAACATCCAAGATGATCGCAAATAGCAGTGGCCAAAGCCGGGTTGGCCGTACCGGTGAGTATCTTCAGATCGCCGTGTGCACCCATGATCCGCCTCGAGATAATTAGTGGCTGGGGCGGAAGGACTCGAACCCTCGCATGCGGGGACCAAAACCCCGTGCCTTACCGACTTGGCTACACCCCAGCAAGTTGCGTCATTATTTGTACAAACTATGCACAATGCGACGCGAATAATTAGCGCAAACTACGAAGCGGAACCGACGGGCTTCTGAAAACATCGATTCAACCTAAGTGCGCTAAATACGTCCTGATTCCGGATTTGTCAAGAGAACATTTTACGTTTCTTGCAGCTTCAGCCTGATGAAAGAGACCAAACACTGCGGCTCCACTCCCTGTCATGAGTGCGCCAAGCGCACCGTTCGTCAGAAGGATTTCCTTGAGCCGACAAATTTCGGGGTACTGAGAAAAAACGACTTCTTCAAAGCTGTTGTACAGCATAACCCCGTTTTGGAAGGGCATGTGTGTATGCCGACGCAGGCGGCTTGTCAAGTCTTCATCATCAATTTTTTCTGCTTCCCGCGATGCCACATGCTCATCATACGCTTTATAGGCCCATGCTGTGGAAACATGAACGTCCGGACAAGCCAAAACAAGCGTCATCCCTGTCATATCGATTGCAACAGAAACCAACTTTTCACCAATTCCAGTCGCCAATGCCGGTTTTCCCAAAAGAAAGACCGGGACGTCAGCGCCAAGACCGGCAGCAATATCAATAAGTGCATCAAGAGCCAATCCTTTTTCACCACTCTGACGTGCGGATTGATCGAGATAGCGTAGCATTGCCGCAGCATCGGAGGAACCGCCGCCGAGACCGGCACCAGTCGGGACGACCTTTTCCAAATACACATCAATCCCCGGCGCAAAGCCGGTTGCTTCAGCGTACGTGGTATAGGCACGAACCACCAGGTTGTCCTGACCATCAAGAGCCGAGTCGGAACACGTAAAGACTATCCCCTGCCCTTCTCGTGGTGTGACAACAAGCGTGTCATGTGGATCAGAAAGTGGATAGAACACTGTTTCCAGCTCATGATACCCATTCTCTAACACACCTTTTATAACAAGCCACAAATTAATTTTGCACCCTGCTTTCAGGCGGATTGCTTCATGCATGACCGTTCTCCCATCATTTGCCCCGAAAAAAAGCGGGCCGAAGTCGGCCCGCTTTTGTATGACATAAAGTTTTCCGGCCTATTCAGGCAACGGAATGGTTCGGAAAATGTTCTGACGCTGACGTTTGAGTAACAGCATGACGACACCCTTTTTCTTGGCGTCATTTTTCAACACATCTTTGAAGTCATCAATAGAATTGACAGCCTGTTGGTTCGCTTCAATCACGACATCCCCGGGGCGGATATCGGATTCTTCGGCAGGCGATCCCGGCTCAACTTCCGTTACGAGCAAACCTTTAGCCTTATCAAGACCAAGTGCATCGGCTTCTTTGGATGTGATTGTCCGCAATGTCAGTCCAAGCTTAATTTTTTCGCCTTCACTCGGAGCAGCGGGTCCATCTTCACCCACACCGGCCTTGCTCACATCGCGCTGTCCTAAGACAACCTCAAGATTAAGTTCGTTTCCTTTACGCAGGATGGTAATCTCAGCAGCCTGTCCGGGACGGATGGATGCGACGCGGCGTAACAGTTCATTCGTATCTTCAACCGCTTTACCATCCACCTTGGTAATCACGTCACCAGACTTGATGCCCGCCTTTGCTGCCGGCTCACCTTCAAGAACAGACGTGATCAACGCACCATGCGTATTGGACATGCCAAGCGCTTTGGCTGTGTTCTGATCGATATTTTGAATGGTCACGCCAAGCCAGCCGCGCTGAACCTTCTTGTTTGTTCGCAACTGCTCGATGATGTCTTTGGCCATATTGGAAGGAATGGCAAAACCAATCCCCTGTCCACTCGCGACAATGGCGGTGTTGATACCAATAATTTTACCATCCATATCGAGCAACGGGCCACCCGAATTCCCCGGATTAATGGATGCATCGGTCTGAATAAAATTATCGAATGGTCCAGCTCCAATGACGCGACCCACCGCTGAAATAATCCCGGCTGTAACGGTGCTTTGCAGACCAAATGGGTTTCCGATGGCGACAACCCATTCACCGATTTGAATGCCGTCGGAATTTCCGAATTCAAGGTACGGCAAATCTTTGCCATTCTCGATTTTAATCAACGCGAGGTCCATTTCCGGATCGCGACCGATAACCTTGGCATCAAGAGACTTATCCGAGTCGGCGAGTTGCACATGCACTTCGTCGGCATCGGCAATCACGTGGTTGTTCGTAACAATATAACCGTCAGATGAAATCAAAAATCCCGATCCCAAAGAGCGGCGTTTTTCCGTACGCTTTTGTCCCTGACCGGGAGCGTTGAAGAATTTTTCAAACTGATCAAAAAAGTCTTCGAAAGGAGCTCCTTGATTTCCAGGTGTACGGAACATATTCCGCATGCGCTCTTTGGCGTCGATCGTTTTAACCGTACTAATGTTGACAACAGCGGGTCCAGCTTTGTCAACAAGCTCGGTAAATTCGGGCAATTTGGACGCGGCGCTGGCCGTAGAGGCAAAGAAGGCAAGCACGAAAAATGAAACAATCAGTGTTTGCAATTTCAATCTCATAGTCAAATCTCCTCGCAAGTGGATTCATTCGGGCAAAGCCCCTCTCCGGATGGAGGTTCCGGGGAGCTAAAACGTGCCTGGTATGCATGCCGATGCAGAACGAACCGTCTGAAACAGGACTTTTTTTCAGACTGCAACCATCATCGTGTGAAGTGCTGATGAAGAAGTGCAACCACTCGCCACGATCGACCTATACCGTTTCCCATATGTTGTAAACCGGACAGGCGGGGAATGTATAGTTATACAAATGGCACCCAGCTAGCTGTCGGCGTCAATCAACATGTCGGTCACCTCGCCGACATCCAGCAACAATAATTCCAATTGCTCGCACGTCAAGCATATTCAACAGCTATTCCTACCGCATACCCTTCGAAACCCAGTTGACGCCCGCCCTCGCCCCGTGTATTTCATCATCTCTTACGGCCCCGTAGCTCAGTAGGATAGAGCACAGGATTCCTAATCCTGGTGTCGCAAGTTCGATTCTTGCCGGGGTCACCATAAATTTCAAAGGGTTGCGAAGTCCATCTTCGCAACCCTTTTGTTTGAGCGGTCATTTTGTCCATCATTCTTCAAGTACAATTTTCTTCCTAACAAAACTCAATCCGGTTCAATATTCTCCATATCTCCTTTGGATTGTGTCAATTAAATAGAGGCAAATTTTATTTAGAAGGAGCAAAAGGCTTTATGTCAAGATGAGACTCTTTGCCAGGATAGCAATCATATACAACCAAAAAGACAGAGCCAATCACTTGTTTTGTATTCCTCAAAAGGCAATTATCATCTGATAATGGTTCGATTCTATACTGATATCCAAATATATTTTTTATCTCTTGCGGCCATTGGCTAAGAGGACGTGACATTTCTCCACCAGGGTTGAAGACAATCTGCACATTGCGTCCTTCTTCTATGTTTTCAAGATATCTATAACAAATATAACTCGTTTGATCAGAGGAATGTCCCAAAGGACATGTCTCAGGATAATAGTAGAACCAATATGCCATCATGTTCATTTCAAGAGGAAATATAACTTGTTCCACTTTGGGAATGACAAAAAAAACAAAACATAGATAAAGAATTGCTGCAGGTAATGCTCGTTGAAAGAGTGACTTTATACATGATAAAAAGCAAAACAAAATCATTCCAACTAAAACAAAGGCACGGATATAGCATAAGAATACTATAGCGCCATGCCAAGAGTCATATAGAAGCCAACAATGAATGATTATCTCTAAAAGTAACCATATCACTCCGACGCGTAGAGCTTTTGCTGTTCTTTTGTCTTTTATAGCGTGAAATACTTTCAAGATACCCTCAAATTCGTAGTGTTTGTCCTTCGTGAATCATTTATCCAACTCTTCTTCATCTGAAGGTCATATTTTTCAAACAAAATCTAGTCCTTCTTGTCTTTTATACCGAACGAAATCGGGTATGTTCGAAGTGGAGCCGATACGCGAGTCAAACTCGACACCTTACCGTTTCAAAAACACGGCATCATTAGCGGAAAAATCAAAACGATAAGCAAAGATATCTTTCACAAACAAACGGCGGTTGGCGATACGTTGGTCTTCCTTGCCCGCATTGAACTCCCTGTCCATCCCACGGCTGAACTCCAAAAACTCCCTCCCGGTTTTTTATGCATTCCAGGCATGACGGTTACCGCTGAAATCAATGTCGGGAAACGGCGAGTTATTGAACACTTCCTCTACCCTATACTCAAGGGGCTGGACATGGGATTACGTGAGCCCAACTAAACGGAAATATTGCGCCAAATGAAGGGTTGACACATTTTTATTATCATAGAATAGACATTCAACGTGAAAGATTGTGTTACCAAGCGACATCAATAACACAACAAGTCACAAAATAAACCATTTTTATCTATAAACAAATTTTGCCAGCAAAACAGAGCACTCTATAAACGTTTATTTCAAACTCGTGCAGTTCCATTGGCTCTTCTCAAGAGAAACAACAGGAGTCATTGACCATACGAATACCGCTTCACCTCTTTCCTTCGTCTCACATCAGGTATTTGCAATACTAAACGGTAAAATAGATTCATATATTCGGATACATTCAAAGCCAAGGTCGCTCTGAACGCTCTCTGACGTAAAGATCATTTCCAAGATGGCGGTGGATTCCCAGCTTCCCAGTCAGGGGACTCACTTTCCAGGAGAGCAACAAACTCTGAACGCGAGAATGCTCAATGATGGTCAAACTCGACAAGACCGATTCCCTGTTTTGCCTCTGTACAACGTGTCAAACCTGTATCGAACAATGTGTCATGAGAACCACGGAGCCCGGTTCATTGCACGTGAGAACGCGGGCAAAAGAGATTATAGAACGTCGGGCGAGTGGCGAATTCAGTCATCTCATCGATAAATACTGGTATGTTCCACGACACGAAGGAACAGATCAGCGTGCTTTTGAAATTATCCCGGATGGCAGTTTTGATCTGATCTTTATACTCGGCGAAACATTTTGCCGACTCCTTTTCCTCGGTCCGTTTACCCGAAAAGTTTTCTTACCCATTCGCAACTCACACGAGTATTTCTGTATCAGATTCCACCCTGGGCGGGTTCCGCAGCTCGCAACCTGCATTCGCTCGGCGGAGCTCGTCAACAACGGCATTTACCTCTCCGAATTGCTCGGCATCGAAACGTGCTTTTTGTGCGAACATCTCTACGTTTTGGCCAACTTTGATTCCAAACAACAGTTTATTGAAAATATCTTCCGCAAGGTCGGGCTGGAATCGACTGTTCCGCGCAATAGATTCCAGCGACTAGCGGAACACGTCTTGTCTTTCCAAGGTCAAATTCGGGTGGATGAACTTGCTTCCGACAGTGGGATGAGCTGCCGAACATTAGAACGGCTTTTCAAAGACGAAGTGGGAATTCCGCCCAAAGCCTTTATCCGCATGATCCGGCTCCAAAAAGCTGTCGAAAAATTGCGAATGGGGTCGTATGGACGTCTCACCGACATCGCCTACGATAGCGGATACACCGACCAGTCACACTTCATTAAGGATTTCAAGCAACTCTTCGGCGATCTCCCCAGTTCCGCCACGCCACTCTCTTCTGTCGCGTTTTTACAATTCGAAGCGTCCGATCCAGGGCATTTCATGGCTCACACGGCACCCACCGAAAGTCATTGAGGTCGATGCCGAGGATACTCGGACAGATCATAAAGCACAGAATGGGCAATGCCCTATTTCAACCACTTGATGACGTTGTGGACTGAGAACTGTGTTCTCAGTTCGCAAAGCTCTTTCAGTGCGTGCGCCGGTCTGTCTCTCGATGGCTGGAGCACTTCCCATCTTAAATAGACAAAGCATTTCTACAGTATTGAGGTCACGCAAATATGGAACTTCAACGCGTTAATGCTGCAACCTTATCAACGATCTTCACACTCATGTTCCTTATAGGAACAGAGAATTTCCTCATTTCACCCATACTCCCCACCATAGCGTCGGATTTGAATGTCCCGATAGCGGCGGCGGCACAAACCGTATCATTGTATATGATATTCTATGCGATGTTTGCTCCCTTCCTCGGGACATTCTCCGATCTCATTGGCCGACAGCGGCTGATCAGCGTTGGTTCGGTACTCTTCATTTTGGGCAATATTGCCGCATCCTATGCTTCTACGTTGGCCGGCCTCCTCTTGGCCAGGCTCCTCACCGCTATTGGAGCAGCGATGGCGGGACCGTCCATGTGGGCCTTTATTGGTGATACCACCCATCCCTCCATTCGAGGCAAGGTTATGGGGTGGGTCATGGCATCGTTTGCACTCGGTCAATTCCTCGGGGTTCCCATCGGCAGCTATATTTCAGGCTCAATAGGTTGGAAATGGGCCTTTCGTGTGATCGGTATTATGACGTTGGTTCTCGCCCCAGTGCTCATTCGACAGGTCTATCTTTACCCTGTTCGAAAAACAAAACAAACTGGAAACCCTATCATATCAAGCTTTTATGTCTTTCAAAATAAGGAAATATGGCTGGCTCTCCTCACATGCTTCTTCTGGGCAGGAGCCAATTTTGGGTCATTCACCTATCTCGGCGCGTTGTTGAAAGCTCGTTATGATCTCTCAACAACGAATCTCGGCTTAGTCACTGGATTGGTTGGTGTGGGAAGTCTCGCCGGCGGTTTGATTGCGGGCAGAATTGTCGATTTTTGGCGCAGCAAGGATCTAAAAGAAGGACTCTTGCAAATCGTCTGGATCACGTTGCTGTGTACTTCCATCATTGGCTTAACGCATACACACTTCATAAGTCTCACGTTATTTTGCCTTCTTGTCTGGTTCTTTAGCAGTGGCGCTTTCATTGCCACACAACAAACACTCCTTACGCTCATTGCTGCTGACTTAAAGGCCAGATCAATTTCATGGAGCAATTCGTTCATGTATGTAGGCACTGCTGCAGGAGTGACAGTTGCCGGCCATATTACACAACAAGATCAGTGGGAAAATATATGGTACTCTACATTAGCGTTCTGTCTTCTTGCTGGAATGTGTGCTCTGTCTCTTTCCAGCACAGCTATTCATGAACGCGTCGAATCCCTCGAATAATATTTGCAAACCTCGATGGAGACGAAACAATGACAATGTTAAATAGCCTTCAAAAGGATATTCAGGTCAAGCTAGCTGAAAGTGAAGAAGAATTTAACAAAATCTATTGTGTTCGAAAAGAGGTGTTTGGAGCGGAACAAAGTTACACGGAAAGTTGTTTACAGTTAAACAGAATGCCGAATGAACAATACATACTTTGTTATAACAAATATTTTCCCATTGGAACTATAACCACCAATATTAGCGAACGATATGGAGATCTCGACATTGATAAATACTTCGATCTCTCACCATATTACGCTCAACACGGTAAAATCGCTTTCTGGTCGCGGGCGGCTGTGCTTCGGGTCCACAGAAGGTCATTCGCCAATATCCTCATGCACATTTTCATGTACAAACTATTCTATGCATACCGCGTTCAATATATCGCTGTCGACTGCAGAATAGATAACTCTATATCAATTTCGTTTCTTCCAAAACTTGGATACCAACGCATCGGTGAATGCATAAAAGGAGAAATTGGACCAGTCATCATTTGGGGTGCTCCATTAGCCGACTGTATGGCGAATGTATCATCATACGTTGAACAGAAGGGAATGAAGTACCTCCTTGAACCTTCATTTTTATCTATCCAAGAATCGTCATTCTCAAAGGAGATGTCTGCATGAAAAGGGACACTGTTGATTTGGAACGGTTCCACAAGCAAGCTCTCGTCCCCCATATTGGAGACGAAGGCATGCAAAAGCTCTTTGACGCTACGGTACTCATTTTAGGACTGGGAGGAGGAGGTTCCGCCGGGGCGCATCAATTTGCTCTGTCCAATGTGGGACGCATAATACTGTGCGATCATGATATCGTAGAGTATTCCAACTTGGGCAGACAATTCGTGCATACCGACCAAACAGTTGGGATGAAGAAAGTTGACTCGGCCAAAGCCTATCTTGAAAAAGCCAATCCTGGCATTGATATCGAGGTCATCCCGGAAAAGGTAAGCACAGAAATTCTTGAGGATGTATACAGCAGGTACAAAAACATCCTCATATATGTTTCCATCGACAAATGGAACATGCACTACCTCATCAATGAATTTTGCATAAGGAATAAGATCCCTGCTGTACACATGGGCTCACTCGGATTCAAGGCTTTTGTGTATACGTATGATCCGAATAACAGCCAGGTATGCTTTGAATGCATGATGAGAAAAGCATACATCGACGACACAGATACGGATAAAATAGATGCGACCGATGCAAATTATGCATATCTTGCTCCGGTTATATCCATAGCAGGATCTATCGCAGTCACTGAAGGAATCAAACTGTTGATGTGGAATTCTGACAAGTCAACAGCAGACTCATTCATCATGTACAGAGGAATCAACCACGCCGACATACTGGAACCATCTCGCCCAGAGAAGCCTCTCATTGAACATATTTTTGCTGATGCCGACATGCAGTGTACCAGGGTTGCTCAATGCAGCCCACACAATGCCTAACTTTGTAGAACGGATACATAGGATTCCGTCCTGCTCTTCATGGAGATACAGTCATGCAAAAGAACATTGAGAATCTCGGATCTAGAAAAAATTTCCGCAACACGGTACATGAAGTCCTTGGCGATGAGAATGAATCTGGAGAAATCTTTTATAAGTACGCAATGGTATGGATGTCACGAAAATGCAACTCGCGATGCAAATATTGTTATCAAGATGGAGATCCCGAAGCAAACAATGCGTCATGGTCTTATGAAAAAGCAGACAAAGTGACGTCTTTATTGCTCGATGATGGATATCATGTTCAACCACTTATCAATGAATGGCTGCCTGAATTCTGGAATTTCCTGGAACTGATGAAAAAGTGCCAGTGGAATGAAATCACGACCAATGGTTTGATTCTTCTCAGCAGACACCAAGAGTTTTTTCCTCTTCTTCGTGAATATGAAATCTCTGACATTCGACACACATTGTTCCCCAAAGGTATTCACGAAGAAATGACCGGACGAGACCGAGAAAAATCGCTCAGAGCCATTCAACTTTCAAAAGAGCATGGCTTTCGAACGATTGTAAACTATGTCGTAACCACCGAGACCTTACCTCATATCGTGGAGGTATGCGACGAGCTCGCCGACATGGAAGTGGATGAAATTCAATTTATGAATTTGATCTACTTGGGGAGATCTAAAAGTAAGAAGAATGAATTGCTTGATATGCAATACATCAACAAATTTTGGGATACGTGGAAACTGCTCAGTGAGAACCCTAAATACGAGCGCATAGAGTTTGATTTTCAGGCGAATTTTGGACCTAATCCCCATGGAGACAATGTCTCCAAACGAGCTGCAAAACAGAGCAGGTTCTGTCTCGCCGGAAAAAATGAACGGGGACATTTTATATACATAACCCCCGAAGACGACATTTATCCTTGCTTCTTGCTGTCAGATCCCAAATTTAAAATTGGCAAAATCATTGAGAATGGAAACAATTATAGCCTTGAGTACAATGATGCGGACTGGATAAAGCACATTCCGTCCTTTAATCGTAGCCATTGCGCAGGAACGCAGTACATTACACGGGCTATCTTATCGTAAGCACCACCCCCACGGCTCCAACGCGGTGAAATCCCATCCCTCTTTATGAATTCAGACTCGGCTGAGATTCATCACGCTCATCTTTGTTGCACCTCAGTACAACGTACTGAGGTGCAACAACCTTGAGATCCGTTTCCCATAAGCCGATAGCGCCGCCATTTGACAGATACAACAATGAGGTTAAAATCAGCCAGAGATGAAACTTCTCACACAGCAGGAAGGATATATTTCAATATTTCCTGCTGTCGCCTCATAAGAGGAAGCATTCCCGCAAAGGACTTCATTGAAAATGAAAAAACATTGTCTCTGATTGTTCAACACTTGTATTTTGGGGGTAAAGCATTACGCATTACTCAGCACTTCATGAAGAGTTGGGAGACAAATATGAAAAAGCATCCCGTAGAACTGCAAATTGAAAAAGCAGACAAGGCCATTATCGCTGAAGATTTCGACACGTTGATGGATATTTACACCGATGATGCGGTACTGGTTGTTGAACCAGGACGTACTGCTCAGGGGAAGGACGCAATTCGCAAGGCTTTTGAAGCTATTGCCGTCTATTTTAAGAATGGACTCAACGTAAAACAAAAAGGAATGGAAATTCTTGAATCAGGAAATATCGCTTTGGTCCATGCCAACACAGTCATTTCAGCACCGAATTTGCCCGTAACGGAGCGAAAGGCCGCGTATGTCTTCTGCAAAAGTTCCGACGGAATCTGGCAATGCGCTATAGACAATTCATACGGCAATGAAATTGTAAAGCAGGATGAATCCTAGACGTCCTCCGTTGGCTTGGACTACTCAGCGGCTTTTCTCAAGACAAATTAAAACGCATCCCCAGCAGAATACATTCAAAGAAAAATTGAATAGCGATCGTCCAACGTTGTCTTTATGACCTGTAGGCATCGCGTCCCCTTCTTCATAGGTACCGAAGCATCCCTCTCTACACACAAGCCCCCAGAACCTGCGTCGGTGTACAGAGAGAGAATTCGCGAAATTCGTTGATGAGGTGGGCTTGGTCGTAATAGCCGCTGTCTTGAGCCAGGTTGGCAAACGATGATTTCTGATATTCCCGCAAGCGACCGAAACAGCGTTGAAAGCGAACGATGCGGGCATAGAGTTTGGGAGAAATACCAATAGCGCGGGTGAATAGACCGCTGATGTGGCGGGTTGAATAGCCGGTCTTCGTTGCCAGATCGCTAATGCGGATTTCGCCTATAGAGCTATTAATTGTATCAAGCAAAAAGGACACGAGAGACGAAACGCCCGTGTTCTGCCGTGCACAGCCAGCATGAAATTGTTCGAACAAGGCGATACGCTCTGCGAATGAGGAAGCCGCACTGATCTTCTCTTCCAACTCGCTGGCACTTCCCTGGACATCGCCAAGGTGAATCTGCTTTTCCGTAAACTGATTGAGTGGACACTGTAGCAATGCTTCCGCTGTTCCGGGAAAAAAGCGTACGCCGAAGTACAGGCAGCCTCGCTCAAATTCGACCAACGTCCCTTTTTTCACCGACCCGCAGACTTGCGCTTCAGGCCGGTTGCCGGAGCAATGGAAAAGAATGTCCACGGCTCCATCCGGAACCGCGACAATCGCCAGCTCTACGTCTGGAGCAACAAGGAAACTATAATATTGCGCCATCACTCCGGAGGACGCACCAAACCGGGAGATATAGTTTTCAGTGGACAGCTCGAAGAAGGGCTGTTCAGGGACGTACGACCGCTCAGACATCATAATCTGCCTCCTCAATATTGGCAGATGATTTGCAATAGCAGTGCCACACGAGACCACTTTTTTCTTGCTTTCATATTTTTTCGTAACCACTCAAAATAATGATGAGAAAATATCGACACGCGATGAGCCACGTGTCTTGATAACAAAAAAAACAGCGCATAATGAATTCTTGAGCCGCGCTCTTCAAAAAAGTTACTTCATTTCCTACAATTTTGCAAAGTTTCTCCCAATGCACCTATCCGTCTTTCAATTTCCAATAACATATCTAAAATAAAAAACATTTCACCCACAAAAATCTCGTCTCTCAACCTCTCTTTCCATAGCATCCAACAAACAGTTCCGATTTTTACAATATTCGCACTTTGTTTTTCGGTGATCTTTAAGGCGACAGTTCATCACAGTATGCAAGGAGGCAAGGCAGCATCATGCAACGCATCAACTACTCGTCGGGAGCTCCGCTGGAAGAAATCGCTGGATACTCCCGCATGGTGAAAGTCGGCAACCGGGTTTGCATCGGCGGCACTACCGCCGTACAGCCCGACGGCACCGTGGCCGGAGACACTCCCCAGGCACAAGCCACATATATTTTCACCAAATTTGTCGATCTTCTGAGCCAGGCAGGCGCCACAACCTCAGACGTTATCAAGGTCAAAGCCTATGTCACGGACATGGCCTATGCCAAGGACGTGGCAGCAGCTTACAGCGAATTTTTCAAGGCAGTTCGCCCGCTGTTCACCATGGTGGAGACACCGAAGCTGAATCGTCCGACCCAGTTCGTAGAAATCGAACTCGAAGCGGTCATCGGCTGTGAACTCATCTAAATTCTCTCTGAACTTTAAGGAGCCTCGACAATGACATACCCAATCATCGATTTTCTGTATTTGAGCGAGGAAGACATGATCAAAGCAGGCGTGACCAACATGGGTGCCTGCGTAGATGCCATGGAAGAAATGTTTCGCCTCCTCAAAATCGGCGATTTTCGTATGGGCGGCCCAAACAGTAATTCTCACGGCGTTATGATGGTCTTTCCCGACGAATCTCCTTTTCCCAATATGCCGGTCAACGGTCCGGACCGCCGTTTCATGGCTATGCCCGCCTACCTCGGGGGCGAATTCGATATGGTCGGTATGAAATGGTACGGATCCAACACCGCCAATAAACAAAAAGATCTGCCACGCTCAATCTTGATGCTGACGCTCAACGATAAAGACACTGGCGCACCTCTGGCGTACATGTCCGCCAACATTTTGAGCGCATACCGCACCGGCGCAGTGCCCGGTGTGGGAGCACGCTACTTTGCCAAGAAAGACAGCGAAGTCGTCGGTATCGTCGGTCCTGGTGTTATGAGCAAAACAGCTCTCGACGCATTTATGGCAGTACGTCCCGGCATCAAGCGCATCAAAATCAAAGGCAGAAGTCAAAAATCCATCCAAAACTTCATCACCTATGTGAAAGATAAATATCCCGCCGTCCGCGATATCGAAGTCGTAGAGGACATCAAAAATGCTGTACGCGATGCCGACATCGTCTGCGTGGCCACGTCCTCGCCCACCGGTGACATCAACGAATATCCCTACATCAAGGAAGACTGGATCAAACCCGGCGCGACTATCTGCTGTCCGGCCGCAGCACGATTTGACGACGATTTCATCCTCAATCGGGCTCGCAATGTGGCCGACTACGTGGGGTTATACGAAGCCTGGGCTGAAGAAATGCCCTACCCGGCCTATCATACCATCCCCATTCCGGCCGTGCATTGCATGGATCTCATGGCCGACGGCCGTATGCAACGCGAACAACTTGAAGATCTTGGCGATGTCCTTACCGGCAAGCTCCCAGCTCGAAAAAATGACAACGAAATCGTTATCTATTCCGTCGGTGGCCTGCCCGTCGAAGACGTCGCCTGGGGTACTATTGTGTACCGCAACGCCTTGGCCAAAGGCATCGGCACCAAACTCAATCTTTGGGACAAGCCATCCCTGGTCTGATTTTCGCCAAGCAGGAGCAATACTATGCGCATTGAACAGCATCCCATTCTCGGTGAAACACCGAAAGGTAAACAGGTTACGTTCACCTGCGACGGGAAAGAAATCATCGGCATCGAAGGTGAGCCTATCGCCTCGGCACTCTTCGCGGCAGGACTCCGCGTGCATCGTTACACCTCACGACGCCATGAACCACGTGGCATGTTCTGCGCCATAGGCCGCTGTTCGGACTGCGTCATGATCGTTGACGGCAAGCCGAATATACGCACCTGCGTCACCCCGTTGGTGGCAGGCATGAACGTCCAGACACAGAACGGCGTCACGGCTATGGAGAAGGAGAACGAGGTATGATCAGACATGACGTGATCATCGTCGGTGCGGGGCCAGCTGGTCTCTCCGCGGCAATCGAAGCCGCACGAAGAGGGCTGGACGTCGTGGTGTTCGACGAAAATGCCAAACCCGGCGGTCAGCTTTTTAAACAGATTCACAAGTTCTTCGGTTCCAAAGAACACAAGGCCAAAGTCCGCGGTTTCAAGATTGGTGAAGATCTTTTGCGGGAAGCCAAAGAAGCCGGTGTCCGAGTCGTACTCGGGGCCATCGTTACAGGCCTATATCTGGACCGTGAAGTCACCGTCCAAATCAACGACCATATAGAGCATTACAAAGGTGACGCCATTATCGTGGCAACCGGTGCGTCTGAGAACATGATCCCCTTCGAAGGCTGGACGCTCCCTGGTGTCATCGGTGCTGGCGCAGCGCAAACCATGATGAACCTGCACAACATCAAACCCGGCAACCGCATGCTCATGCTCGGCTCGGGGAACGTCGGGTTAGTGGTTAGCTTCCAGCTCCTTCAAGCCGGGTGTGAACTCGTGGCTGTCGTGGATGCGGCGCCGCGCATTGGTGGCTACGGCGTTCACGCGGCCAAAGTCGCCCGTTGTGGTGTTCCCTTTCTCCAATCGCACACCATCGTCAAAGCGCATGGCACGGATTGCGTGACCGGCGTGACTGTCGCTCAAATTGGGTCGGACTGGAAACCAATCCCCGGAACGGAAAAGTATTTTGACGTGGACACCATTTGCCTGGCCGTGGGGTTATCGCCCATGTGCCAACTTCTGAAGATGGCCGGTTGCGACATGAAAGACACACCACTGGGCTACGTTCCGGAAGTCGACGCCAATGGTTCAACGAGTGTGCCTGGTATTTTTGCTGCTGGCGACGTTTCCGGTATTGAGGAAGCCAGTTCAGCCATGATCGAAGGACGCATTGCCGGTGTTGCTGCTGCGGCATACCTCGGTTTCATCGATGAAGAAGCGCTCGAACACAGTATCGAGGATTTCGAAAAAGCACTTGGCTGCCTGCGTGAAGGTATGTTCGCTCCGGAAAATCGCGGCAAGGCCATTCAGGCGACGAGTGAAGGCATCCCCGTTTCGAATTCCCTGTTGACCAAGGGCTATCTGCTGGAAGATGAATTGAAGAGATTCCCAGGAGCCACTCCCCCCCGGCACAGTGGGGTGCGTCCCGTCATCGAATGTACGCAAAATATCCCCTGCAACCCATGCCAAGACGCGTGTAAAAAACACTGCATCACCATTGGCGAAAAAATCACGGCGCTTCCCGCTATCGATGAAAACCACCCGTGCACAGGATGCGGTATGTGTGTAGCCTCATGTTCCGGACAGGCTATTTTTCTCGTCGATGAATCAATGGAAGACGGCTCCGCGACAGTGACCGTCCCGTATGAATTTCTTCCATTGCCCGCTCCCGGTACGCACGGCAAGGGGTTGGATCGAAGCGGCAGCCCAGTGTGTGATGCGGAAATCGTAGACGTCAAAAGCATCAAAGCCTTTGACCATACTCACCTCGTGACCATGCGCGTCCCGGCCGACATGGCTATGACGGCCCGTTTTTTTCGTTCCCAGGAGTAAAATCATGAACAATCTCAACGACAGATCTCTTGACATTGGCCCTTTGACATCTTTGCCCGATGATGACCTGATCATTTGCCGTTGCGAAGAAGTGACCAAGGGCGAAATCCGCAAGGCCGTCCATGACGGCATGTTTACCCTGACGGAAATCCGGCGCTACTTGCGTACGGGCATGGGGCTGTGCCAGGGACAAACCTGCGGCAAGCTCATCAAAGGTATCGTTGCCCGTGAACTCAACATTTCCCCTCAGGATCTTGAACCAGGCGTGTCCCGCGCCCCTATGCGTCCCGTGGAAATGCACATCATGGCCAACGAAATTATCGGAGATGACAAATGAACAACCACGCGGATGTCATCATCATCGGCAGCGGCATCACCGGCAACTCCACGGCCTACTATCTCGCTCAAAAGGGGTTATCGGTTATCGTCCTAGAAAAAAGTCCGCACATCGGAAACGGCGGTTCCAGCCGCAACGGCGGTGGTGTACGCCAATCCGGCCGCGATAAGCGTGAACTACCACTCGCCATGCATGCCGTGCAAAACCTGTGGCCGACGCTCTCCGACGAACTGGACATGGATGTTGAATACTACCAAGCTGGAAATCTGCGTCTCGGGAAAACCGACGCGCACATGAACATTCTGAACAGCTTGGCCGAGACAGCCCAGGCCACGGGACTTGATGTGCGCATGATCGACGGCGACGAAGCACGAGAGATATGTCCTTATCTCTCCGACGAGGTCATTGGTGCAAGCTGGTGCCCCACGGACGGACACGCCAACCCCATGCTCGCCACGTTGGCGTATTACCGACAGGCGCGACGTCTCGGCGTGCGTTTCATCACCGGGGAGGACGTGACCACCATTCGTAAAATTCGTGGACGAGCCAGACAGGTCGTCACACAAAATGCCACCTACGAGGCAGACACCATTATTCTGGCCGCCGGTTTTGAAAGCCGTCCCATCGCCGCAAGCGTTGGTATCGATGTTCCCATGACGAGAGCACTTCTGGAAGTGCTCGTCACCGAAGCCCAGCCCCCGATGTTCTATCAAATGCTTGGGACTGCCGCTGCAGACTTCTACGGACACCAAAGTACACACGGCTCCTTCGTCTTCGGTGGAATATCCGGACTGGAAAGCGTGAATAAAGACAATGGCACTCCCGTGACCAGTAGTCTGACCGCGTCATGCTGCTGCCGCGGCATTATGGGGTATTTCCCATGCCTTTCCGATGCCAAAATTGTACGAACCTGGGCCGGGTGGGTTGATGTCTGTGCGGATCACGTACCGGTTCTGAGTACAGTGGACGAGGTGCCGGGACTGATTCTGGCCTGTGGATTTTCCGGACACGGATTCGGTATTGCACCAGCCGTCGGCACGCTTCTGGCGCAAATAGCGGCCAAAGAGGAACCGCTTCTTGATATCGCGGCATTCCGATACGATCGATTCAAAGCCAAAATCTAAAACGATTTCCAGAAAACAAGAAGCGGTCTTCCGGTAGCAAAAGATCGCTTCTTGTTCACTCCAAAGACTTTTCCCCCGATAAATCTGGCCTGCAAATCCCCATTTTTTTCATTCGGGACTCCAGGGTTTTGGGATTGAGTCCCAAGATTTTCGCGGCACCCCGCTCTCCGCTCACCCGCCAGCCCGTTTTTTTCAGAATCTTGACGACATAATCCTTTTCGATTTCCTGCAACGTCATAAGTCGTTCCACGCCTTCGGTCGGGCTGGAGGAAATGGACTGCGTGTCACCCAATTCCAAAATCCGATCCGTGGACAGGATAACGGCCCGTTCAATCAGATTTTCCAGTTCTCGAATATTTCCCGGCCACGAGTACGCGCACAATTTGTTCATCGTCGCCTTGGGGATGATTTCCACTTGCTTGCCAAACTTACGATTGGCCCGGTCGAGAAAATGCTGCACGAGAAGCGGGATATCTCCGCTCCGATCCCGTAGGGGGGGGCTGGTGATCGGCAAAACATTGAGCCGGTAATAGAGATCACTACGAAACGTCGCCTTGAGTACTTCCTGTTGCAGATCACGGTTGGTGGCAGCGATGATGCGCACATCAACTTTGATCGTCCGGTTATCACCAATTCGGTTCATTTCCTTTTCCTGCAGTACGCGGAGCAATTTGGCCTGCAATTCCAAAGGAAGTTCACCAATTTCATCCAGAAAAATCGTTCCATGTTGAGCGCTCTCAAATCGTCCGACTTGCGTTTCTACGGCGCTAGTGAACGCACCACGGGCATGACCGAACAATTCTGACTCCATAAGAGCATGAGGCAGGGCCGCACAGTTGACCTTGATCAGCGGGTGGTCATGGCGCTTGCTTATGTCATGAATGCGCCGAGCCAACAGTTCTTTGCCCGTTCCGGTCTCGCCGAGAATCAGCACCGTGGCATCCGTTGTGGCCACACGCTCGACTACGGACATGGTCTCCATGAACGCCTGACTTCGACCGATCATGGGACCGTGCTTATGTTTGTTGGCGAGTTCACGTCGAAGCAAAATATTCTCGGAACTCAGTCGTGAAAATTCTTTTTCCAGATGATCCAGATAGTGCGCGAGCTCCTGATCCTGCTTTCCCTGAGGATCGGGAATATAAATCAAACTCAACACATAATGCTTGCCGTCAACGGTCATGGAGCGGCCGATCTCCTCCACCTGATGCAACGTCCCTTCTCTGTGGATATATGTGAGTTTAAGAATATCGCACCGAAATTTACTCTTTGTGAGCAAAAAATTTTCAAAATGGCCTCGTAAACGAGTGTAGGCATCATGAGTCAAAACGCTAAAGGCGTTCTTTTGCAACAACTCATCACGGGAATACCCGACGAGCGTACAAAACGAATTATTCACATAGAGGAGATTGGCAAACTCGTCAGTGGCCGTAACTGCCCACCTGGACTTGTCGAACTCACCAGAGAGAACCTTTTTGAACAAGATATCGTCGAAGCTGCTGAGCCAGTACAAAAGGATGGTCAGCATATCCCCGGAATATAACATGAGAGATCTTCCTCCCCCCCAACAAGAGTAATGAGGAGAAGGCCGTCCTTCTCCATTCAACCCATTGAGCATGAAAGCAAATGCAAAAAACGCATTGTTTTTTCAAAAATGTCAACACACGATGTGTGACATTTGTTTCTCCTGAAATACAAGGATTTCCCTGAAATTCAAGGGACATTTTTGTCAACTGCATGCATTCACCTTATAAGGACATCATGCTGCCTAATGGAACTCCCCTTTATTTTCAAATAGATAAGCACAAATTCGCCGTACTCAAACCAAATGGTACAATTTTGGCAATTCAATGATTCCAAAGGCTATGCAAACCGGCCACAAGGCCATCTACAGCATTGCATTCCCGATGGGGTCTGCATTTTCGGAGTTGCACATGAAGACAGAATTACGAAAAACCCTCGGATTTTTTTCCTGCTTTTCCGTGGCCGTCGGATTGGTGGTCGCGTCCAGCACGCTGGTATCTCTCGGTCAGGGTATGGGCCTGGCTGGCGGTGGCTTTGTCATAGCTATGGGCACGGCCTGGATTCTCCAGCTCTTTTCCGCCCAAAGTTACGCGGAACTGTCGTGTATGATGCCGCATGCCGGAGGCATTCGCTCCTATACCAAGGTCGCTATGGGATCACTCCCGGCAATGACAGCCGTTATCTTGGCGTACATCATTCCCAACCTGTTCGCCGCGCCGGCAGAGTTAGCCGTAGCCGGTCAGGTCATAAGCGAAACATTTGTCCCCGGTATCCCGCCTGTCTTCTGGGGGGGGCTCCTCCTCGCCGTTCTGACGGTAACCAACGTCATCGGTGTGGACATTTTTGCCAAGCTGCAAATCACCTTCACCCTGTCCATGATGATCTCCATGGCGCTGCTCGGTATCATGGGACTGACCGGCCTTGGTACTCTTCCCCCACCGAACATTCCGGACATGCCTTTCAATCCCATGGGAATGGGCGTTTTCGGTCTGACAGCCCTGGCCATCTGGCTCTACATCGGCATCGAATTCGTTACCCCTATGGCTCAGGAAACCAAAGAGCCTGAAAAAAATATTCCTCGGGCCATGCTGTACGGTCTGCTGGCAATATTTTTTGTAAACCTCGTATACGGATACGCTTCATTGAAATACGTGCCGGCCAACCAACTGGCAGACTCCAACCATCCCCATGTTGATATGGCCTTGGCCATGCTCGGTCGTCCTGGAATGATCTGGATCGCCATCGTATCCATCTTTGCCAGCGCAAGCACCATCAACACGGTCATCGGAGTGGTCCCACGCATGCTCTATGGTATGGCTGTCAGCCGTGAATTGCCGACCGCATTTCGATCCATTCACCCGAGGTTCCATACACCGTGGATCGGCATTCTCTTCATGGCCTTCAGTATCAGCACATTTTTCTTCGGTGGCATCTGCGAAGCACCGAATCTTATCGTGTACATTCTGGCAGCCTGCTGTTCATGGCTGTTCGCGTATATCATCGCACATATTGATGTTATCATCCTGCGCCGTCGTTACCCGTATTATAAGCGCCCGTATAAATCCCCACTGTACCCTATCCCGCAGGTTCTTGGCACTTTGGGCATGGGATACGCCATTATCAACATCGCCCCTGTCCCGGAAATGGAGGGCACCATTTTCCGTCTTGCCGGAATTATGGTCGCGGGAACGCTTCTCTATGTGATTTTCTGGCTCCGCTTTGTTGTCAAAGGCTCCATGTTCCGCCCCATGGGCATCCGTGCAGCACAAGAAGAATGGGGCTTGGTGGAAAAGGAACTGTACACGAACGGCATTCCGGCTACGTTTGTCATCAACCCGGGCTGCGGCCCAAACTGCGGTGCAGCCCACACTCCAACACCACTGAACGCCCCTATCGAGTAAATTTCACCTGCTGAGAAAAAGGAACGCAACGATGTTTCAATCACGAATAAAACGACGCAATGCAGCCAATGAAGCGATCTTGAAAACTTCGAGTCTCTTTGCCGAATTGTGGGGAGAAGCGAAACTGAGCGACAACGGCGATGTGCATTTTGCTGGCCTTCCGCACACCCTGCATGGACTGACAGCAACACAGTCATGGCAGCGCCAGCTTATGGGTGGAAGCATGTCCGTCAATCTGTGCCTGACACGACACATTGGTCAGACAGAGCATTGCCTGTTGCGTTTCCGAAGTGGGTGTTTTTCCTCTAAGAGCAACAACACGACCGTACAGCGCCTTATCAAACAATTGCACGCGGACAGTGTTCTCATAACCACCTTGCAACGCTTGGACCTGGCTGGTCTGAACATCACACTGTCCGGCAACAAAGCAACGATCACACTGTCTCCGTATGGCGGTGGGCTGGTCTTTCTGGCTCTGCCACCCGTTCGGTACGCGGTTGCCTTTCCAAAGGACCAGACCGAGATGACCGCCTGCGCTCTTGAACGACTGGAACGCATTGTGAGTCAATACGGTAACACCCTGAGCCAAAAGAACGTTCACTGATTGGTTTTGGCATTACCTCACGTTTTCCCGTATACCGGAAGAGAAGCAGACTTCCGGTATACAGGACCACGATCAGCTCTGCCGTCGAGAGAGTTTTACGATTCCACTATGAATGATGCCTGCAATACAACATTCAAATCAACTTCATCATATTTACAGCATCATATCGGAGCTGATTCGGAAAAAGCCCATTGTGGACATGAGCTGCTCAGCTTGGCTGGAGAGTTCCTCTGCAGTAGACGCCATCTCCTCGGATGCTGCAGAATTTTGTTGCACAACGTGATCAAGTTGCTGGAGAGCTTTGTTGATCAACTCTGCTCCGGCATTTTGCTCAGAGCTTGAAGCAGCAATTTCTTGTACAAACTCAGCTGTTTTCTGAATTTTCGGAACCATCAAATTCAGTATATCACCTGCCTCTTCCGCCAACTGCACACTTGAGCCGCACAGCTTGCTAATCTCAGCTGCAGCAGCCCCGCTTCGTTCCGCGAGTTTGCGGACTTCAGCCGAAACAACCGCAAATCCCTTGCCGTGCTCACCTGCTCGAGCAGATTCAATGGCGGCGTTCAACGCCAATAAGTTGGTTTGCCGAGCAATATCCTCAATAATGAATGTTTTCTCTGCGATAGCTTTCATTGCGTCAAGAGTCCGCTTGAACGCTTCGCCTCCCTCTTGAGCATCGTGTGCGGCTTCAAGAGCAATACCCTGCGTCTGAATGGCATTATCTGCGTTATTCTTAATATTCACGCCCATTTGATTCATTGCCGAAGAAATTTCTTCTACGCTGCTAGCTTGTTGCGCAGCTCCATGCGAAAGGCTCACCGAAGAGGAGGCCAGTTCCTGACTCCCTGAGGCCACACTATGGGATCCAGCCTGAACATCATTGACGATCATTGTGAGCTGTTGGGCCATTCGCCTCATGTCCCCATAGACCCCGCGCACCTGATTCTCAGAGAATTCAAATGTGAGATCGCCGACGACGATTTGTTGCGCAATATTCGCGATGACGCTGGGGTCCTTGCCCAACTGATTCATGACTGCACGAACAATAATCCATGCCATGATCGCGCCAAAAAGAATCATCACCACAGTGAGCCCAATGATAAAGCCTATGGATCTCGAGGCAACCCGTGTTGAGGACTGCTCTTTCTCCTCGGAATATTTGAGATTGAGTTCAGTAAGCTGGTTAATAATCTCACGCATCGTCTCAAATTTTTGAAGAGCGTCCCCGAGCGTGAGATTCATGGCAATCTGACGCCCTTCACTGGTGTTACTTTCTCTTACTTCGACCACTTTCATTGAAACAGTTTTCCAATCGGAAAAGGCCGTTTCAAACTGTTGAATCAGTGCATGCTCTACTTCGGTCTTCGCAATTGCTTTATACTTGTCGATACGCTCTTGCGCTTGCACCATGTTCGTCTTGTAATCCTCAAGTAGTGTTTCAAAAGTCTCCGACTGAACTTCTGCAAAGATCATCGATCGCTCGGCCACAAGAAGCTGCTGAAGGTCGCGGTCAGCCTCAACCAAATAATCGATACTCGGAAGATACCGTCTAAAAATATCTTGGAGGGCACTTTGAATACTGAGGGCGGCGTAACAACCTGTCCCACCAATGATTAAAAGGGAAAGAATTATCACAGTGTAGCTGGAAATGAGTCTGACATTCAACCGGCTCAATTGAGTACTAAGCATTTCAATACTCCGAGATTTGCAGTGAAAGGCCTGTTGTTACATTTTCATCTTGCCCGGTCTAAGACGACACCAAACAATCGATTTATGTAGTCTCACTTGAAATACCTTCAATATATATTGGCACGCGACAAGCGCTGTTACCAAACATGGAAAAAAACGGATCGAAATCATTTAAAAACTTTTTTTTATCTTGCACCATGGTCGAATATCGTTGCAGAGATTCACTCCCCATATCTTGCCGTCCTCCTATTATGAAGCGAAATCTATTTTTCTCTTGAATTAAACCTCAACATATATTGTCATATATTGCCATGCATTGTCTATAAGACTTTGCGTTTTAGGGTATAACCTGTCCAGGAAAACCCCTTCGTGTTGAGGTCATATAAGCCAGACTTCTGAAACTGAAATCATATTCCCTCCGTCAATACCATTGATACATTGATATGTCCGCACGTTGTCCTTAAAATAACAAATATGTTTCATACAACGAATATTCTCTTCGTCTCATACTCGCCCCCAAAAAGCTCATAATAAATCATATAGACATGAAATAACGACAAAAGGTGACATATTTCTGATATCATATTGAGCAAACTGTCTCTGATAGCCGCTCATTTACACACGTCACAAACTCATTCGCCGTAGCCTCTACCGTGTGAGTTGAATACTTTTCCCATACACATCTTTTTTCTCTTTTCGCTGTGATATTTTTGTATCTTCTGCATATTGTTTTGGACATCATGTTCGCTCGACACAGAGAAAAGATGCGGAACGTTTAAAGAATCCAATACGTTCCCATTCTTTGCTTATCTCCCAAGGCTGATGTATTGCACGGCATGGCGTGTCTGCCTCTGAGGGATAATACCCACGGTGTTGGGCGATGATTTTGACGAACCCGCCTCGTACAGGGCAACGCTCATCCCTACAAATTCGACATACAATAAAAAAGGACATTATGAAAACCGTTATCATTTGGGGCGCTGGTCAAGGCGGAAAAATGGTGGGGAACTTGTTGAACAGCGATATCAACATTGCTGCATATTGCGACATCAATGAAGCCAAGTGGGGAACTGCAGTCGATTC
This sequence comes from Desulfovibrio inopinatus DSM 10711, assembly GCF_000429305.1. NCBI lineage: Bacteria > Pseudomonadati > Thermodesulfobacteriota > Desulfovibrionia > Desulfovibrionales > Desulfovibrionaceae > Desulfovibrio > Desulfovibrio inopinatus. Next base: position 33,920 of record NZ_AUBP01000027.1, on the reverse strand, counting down.
AATTCCCATTATTTCTCCTGATGACATCGCCTCCTATGCTCCCGATATCGTTTTTATTTCCATGCTGAACAAAGATGCTTGCGCAAGCGCAAAGCAGCAATTGCAGAACATGGGGATCGAAGCTCCTGTCATCACGGCTGTCGATTTACGCGACACCTTTGACTTGCGACTTTCCGCCCTGAAAATGCTCGCTCAGGAAGTCAAAGATCGATCCATTGATGGAGCGCTCGCTGAACTCGGGGTGTATCAAGGTGCTTTTGCTGCGGAAATGAACCGCCTGTTTCCGGATCGGAAACTCTATCTGTTTGATACTTTTTCCGGCTTCGATCAACGCGACGTGGACATTGAGCAAGAACAACGATTCTCCCGCGCTACGACAGAAAATTTTACCGACACCACCATTGAGATGGTGCGTCAACGCTTGCCGTTTCCGGAGCAGGCCATCTTCAAAGCCGGATATTTCCCCGAAACAGCCGCCGGTATTGATGACCATTTTGCCATCGTGAGTCTGGATGCGGACTTATACAAACCCTTGTACAAGGGGCTGAAATTTTTCTACCCACGGCTTTCCCGAGGCGGCTGTCTGATCATTCACGACTACAACAACTCCCGATTCTCAGGCGCCAAACAGGCAGTCCGACAATTTTGCGAAGAAGAAAACGTCTTCGTAGTCCCCCTGTCTGATTTGCATGGAACGGCCATTATCTCAAAGGGATAAAACGACAGCATTCCTCTCTACATCCCCCCAGTCGGACATCTTCACGAGCCTCCAGATAGTCGCCTTCTCCCTGGAGGCTCGTGTGGTCGATATCCCTCTCACCCCGTTATCATCCTGCCTCTCCTCCCATCATTCTGCACAAAGATGTGACAGAAGGTCATTGGTATGCTACACGTCGAGATAGTATCGTATTCGAGACAATCAACTCTCCAAGAAGGAGCTGACGACATGACGCAACCCGATCCCCACAATCGAGCCATGGGAGCCCTCATGGGTGCCTGGATCGGCGACGCACTCGGGATGGGGCCGCATTGGTATTACGATTTGGACGCATTACGTCGCGATTACGGCGATTGGATTGATGGATACACCGCCCCCAAGCCGGGCCGCTATCATGACGGACTGCGCGCCGGCCAATTATCGCAAGCCGGCATTCTCCTGAAGCTGACCGTGGAATCTCTTGTGGAAAATGGCGGGTATAATCACACCGATTTTTGTCGTCGCATGGATGAGGACATTTTTCCGTTGCTCAATGGTCAACCGGCCAATGGCCCGGGCGGATATACCAGTCAATCCATTCGCGAGGCATGGCGTTGTCGCGTTGAACAAGGGTTGCCATGGGGGAAAACTGGTGGGCATGCCGACACGACAGAAGCTATCGAACGCACCCTCGCCATTGCCATTCGGTATGCGCTACACCCCACGACACTCGCCCAAGCCATCAGCGAAAATACTCTTCTCACGCAAACCGACGACGTCGTTGTTTCCATGACCGTCGCCTACGGTGCTGTTCTGGCCATGATCGTTCAAGGACATACATTGGATTCCACGCTTTCCATGAAGCTGATGGATCTCGTCAAGCACGGTGAACTCCCGTTTCATGCCGTCACCCGCGAAGGTATGCAGGCGCCGCGTCCGGGTGATCCCGATCCACCGCGTGCCGGCCGCTTTGCTTCTCCAGATGCTCTGCTCACGCCAAGCTATATGGCCATGGCGGCATCCGATACCGGCATCCGTATTGAACCCGCGTGGAAGGTCAGCCTTGTCTATGGCATGCCCTGTGCTATCTATCATATGTTACCGGCGGCCTATTATCTGACCGCCCGATTCCACGACGACTTCGAATCGGCAGTACTCCACGCCGTGAATGGCGGTGGGCAAAATCAAGCCCGTGCCATCTTGACCGGAGCCCTTACCGGTGCCCACGTCGGCCTGGACGGTATCCCGGCGCGTTTTATCGAGGGGTTGGAGAACAGCACACAGCTTCTGGACTTGGCGCAACAGCTTGCGTCATACGTCATTCAAGATACTGAATTATAATATCACAGACATTCTTACGGTAAGTGGACTAAAGCGTGAGCTCCGAAGAGTTGATGATTTTCTTGCGCATCTGAAGAAAATCCATACTCGTTACGTCCCGCGGACGAGGGAAGTTCACAGTATAGGCACACTGCACCCGCCCTGGAAGTTTACCTTCCATAGCCACGACACGATCGCCAAGGTAAAGCGCCTCGTCGATGTTGTTCGTCACGAACAACACTGTGCGCTTTTCTCGCTGCCAGATACGTTCGATCTCCTGCTCCATGAAAATCCGAGTCTGAGCGTCAAGCTGACCAAAAGGTTCGTCAAGAAGCATAATCTCAGGATTATTGGCGTAAGCCCGAGCGATACCCACTCGCTGCTTCATGCCGCCAGAAAGCTGATGCGGATAGTGCTTCTCGAAACCGGAAAGACCGAGGAGATGAATATAATGACGTGCAATTTCGTGTTGCTCAGCTTTGGATGCGCCGCGCAGTTTGGGCCCTATGCTCACGTTGCCGAGCACAGTCTTCCAGGGAAAGAGCATGTAATTTTGGAAAACCAGACCACGCTCCCTTCCGGGGCCAGTTACAGGCTGCCCCTTGACGATCACATTGCCTGAAGTGGGTTTCTCCAATCCTGCAATAATACGTAAAAGCGTACTCTTACCACACTGCCCCGGGCCGAGGATGACGAGAAATTCGTTTTCGTGAACGGCAAGGTTTACCCGTTCCAGCACAGGTACCAACTGATGGCCTTTCTGAATGAAAGTTTTACTCACATCGTCACAGGAAATAGCCACAGGAGACACATCGGGAGAAGACATCATGACGAGACCTGACTTCCCAGGACCGGAGTTATTGTCCAGCAATTTTACGTTTCCATGGACACAACACGCTCTCCAAAGCCATGACGAGCAAAGTGGTACCCCAGGCCGCCACAGCAATAACAATCATGCCGCCAATGACGATTTCAGGCTGTGACAGCTTCATGCCGCGCACGATGATAAACCCCAATCCTGAACGGGAGCTGATCAACTCGGCAGCCAGCACACAACTCCATGCGATGGAAAGTGATATCTGCAGTCCCGCGAAAATAGCCGGAAACGCGGCTGGAAAACACACATGCAAAATCTCGTCGCGCCGACTCCCGCCGAGGGTCCGGATCACATCGTAGAGTTCGGGGTCAACCAAACGCACACCATTGTACGCGTTGAGCAGGCAAGGCACAAAGGTACCGATGACAATAATAAAGACTTTGGAACCTTCTCCAATGCCAAACCAAAGAATGGAGAGGGAGGTCCAGGCGATGGGGGGCATAGGCTTAAACAGATCGAAGAGGGGTTTGACCACAGCGTTAACATAGCGGTTAAGAGCCATAAAAAGCCCAAGCGGTACAGCAATAACCGAGGCAATGGAAAATCCGATGAATACACGTCGAGTACTGTCCCAAGCATGGCCCCAAAGGGTCTTTTGTGCCAGCTTGTTGTTGGCGAGAAAGACTATTTCCCTGATCACTTCCAATGGGCTGGCCAACGTGCTGGCTCCCCCCTTACTTCCAGTCCGAGCCATGAGTTCCCAGACCGCGAAAAAGGCGGTAAGCGAAAGAATGTAAAGTAGCCAACGGTTGTGCAGCACGTGTTTCAGAGTCAAAGGCGTACGATCCACGTGGGTCTCCACTGTCTCATGAGCCACAACAGCATCCCTAGTCGTGGTCGTTGGCATGGATTACCTCCTGATACTGGTCAAAAGCCGTCTTTCCACAAGGTCAATGGCTACGCCAATAATCGCGCCTGTAAACCCCACCATAACCATACCGAGAACCACCATTTCCGGCAAAGCCAGCCGTCGTCCCATAGTAATGAGAAATCCAAGTCCAGCATCCGCAGCAAGCAATTCAGCGCCGACAAGGTTCGTCCAACAGCAGGCCAACGCGATTTGGAGCGCCCCAAAGACCATGGGGAGAGCCGATGGGATGCAGAGCCGAGTGAAGATCTGCCAGTCACTTGCACCATATGTGCGAGCCATTTGAATAAGCGTAGGATTGGTCATCTTCACGCCCGCATAGGCGTTGATGACACAGGGCACAAGGCCACCAAGCCATATAATAAAAATCTTCCCTGACAGGCCGATGCCAAACCAGAAGATAGTTAAAGGGATCCAGGCCACAGGCGGAATAGGCCGGATTATCTCGAAGAGAGGCCGCCCCAACCCTTCGGCTACAGTAAACCAACCCATAGCCAATCCCAAAGGCAGGCCTATCAGTAAAGACAAAAAATACCCACTGAAAGCCTCCTGAATGCTGATCCAGATGTGTTGCTGGAGCAATGCCCCATCGGGGTCACTCTCCCGCAGTTTGACGAGAAGCAGCTTGAACACACTGCTCGGGGTCGCAAGCATGGTTTCCGGCACGAAGCCGAAACAAACCACCCCCTCCCATAAAAGGAAAAAAACGACCACGCTCACCACTGGCAACACCTTGAGCGCCAGAGGAGTATGGATTTTCATTTCCCGATGGGTCGTCATGGATTCTCCAACAACGCCGGTAGACGGATGCCTCTGATCGGTGAACAGGGGTACGGAGTCAGCCGCCAGAACGTATCCAACTATTTTACCGTCGGGACGAGTTTTAAGAACTTGTCGGTGATGTAATAGCCGGTTTCAAGCTGAGAGCCTTCCTCCTGCTTGAGCTTGCCCAGGGAGGTAAAAAATTGCACCAGCTGCTTCTGCCAGGCCTGAACTTGACTTTCGCCTTGTGAAGCGTCGAAGAGTTTGAGTTGTTCATCCAGGGTATATACTGGATGCATCTCCAGATCCATTTTGGCCGCTTCATCGCTCATATTGAGCCCTGCCCACCTGAGAAACTCGACGTAGTCCGGAGCCAGCTTTACGCCGTCCTTACGCACGAGGTCGATGCCACGGAAATAGACCTTGAGAAACTTGGCTACAACTTCAGGATTGTTGTCGCAAAACTCTTTGTCACCAGCCAAAACAATAAGAATGAAGCCTCCGGCCTTTTTCACATCCGAAGCGACTTTCCAACCTTTTTTCAAGCCGTTGTACATCTGGGGTGCCCATAGAACAACGGCGTCGCCGATGCCTCTTTCAAAGGCGGCCACACACTGGGCTGGGTCCATGTTCTTGATGACAACGTCCTTGTCGGTAAGCCCCAAGGCCTTAAGCCACAAGCTCATGGCGTAATGTCCGGAGGATATGGTGGTAACAAGGATGGTCTTCCCTCTGACGGTGTCGGCCGAACCGTAGACATCAGGATACGCTGGATTGGCGCCTTTGACGTTAAGGATAGGGCTATCGGGCCGCACGAGGACAGCGTTGGTCATGGACTCATCATTGCCAATGGCGATCAGATACGCGTTGTGTCGTAGCGCGCCAAACATCATAGGCACACCGCCGGTGCCGCCCAGCACCCACTCTTTGGCGGGTAAGGTCTCCATTTGGGCCATACCGGTGTCAAACATGAGCATATTGAGTTCAATGCCTTCAGCCTTGTCCCAGCCATGTTGCGTGGCGTACCAAGGGATAAAAGTTTCATTTTCATCCATCCAGGCAGTGTCGAGTTCCTGGTGTATTTCCTGGGCTGCGACGGCAAATACGAAAGCTATAAAAAGTGTCACGATCATGACGCTGGTTACCATCCAATATTTTAAACCACGCATAATGACTCCTCACGTTGCTGCTTGTGTGTTTCCTGTTTTGTTCAGGGGCGTATGCCTCAACAGTTCATTCCGTAGATTTTGGAAATCACCACCAGCGAATGAGTTCCGTGACTTCTTTTCGGATGCGGATAAACTCCGGGTCCATAAAATCACGTGGACGCGGCAACTCCACCTTAATACTGGCTTTGATGGTCGTAGGCTTGTTGGAGAGCACCAGAATGCGCTCTGCCAAGTAGACCGCCTCCTCAATATTGTGGGTGATAAAAAGCACGGTGCTTTTCAGGTTACGCCAAAGCTTAAGCAGCTCATCCTCCAAATGAAACCGGAGGTTAACGTCGAGTTGACCGTATGGCTCGTCCATGAGGAGCAGGTCGGGGTCCACGGCAAAGGCACGGGACACGGCGATACGCTGAAGCATGCTCGCTGAGACTTGATTCGGGTAAAGGTGAGCGCATTGGGCAAGGCCCATAAGATTGAGAATGTATTCCAGACGGCTGTCTCTCTCGGCACGGGACACTCTTTTGATGTCCATGCCGAAGGCGACGTTGTCACGCACCGTACTCCAGGGCAAACAGGTGGGCTCCTGGAAAACAAAAGAAATATTGTGCCGCTTAGGATCAGCGTTTTGGCCACTGATGAGGATGTGGCCACTGGTGACGGGTATGAGGCGGGAGAGGACGTTTAAAAACGTCGTTTTGCCGCATCCCGTTGGGCCGACGATGGCCACAAACTCTCCTTCAGCCACGTCAAAGGAGATGTTATCGAGCACGAGGAGATCCCCAAAACGTTTCGTCAAGTTTTTCACTTCGATCTTGACCTCACGTTGCTCTTTCGCATTCGGCTCGTGCCCGGATGCAGTCGTAGCCAAACAGGCGGTGGGCGCGATGTTCGATTTGCTCCGAGGAAGGGCGGGGACTGCGGTAGGGTGCATCAGACTACCTCAATGACATTGTATACGCTGGCGTTAGCCCAGCTCTTGGTGCTAACCGTCTTAAAGGCGACAAGGACGGTATTCATGTCGGAGAATGGAGGCTCGCCCCAAATGAATTATGATGTATATTCGCAGAAGAGATGAAAATGAGCCTGGATGGTTGCATGAGATGACCAAACGCCTCTTACGAGGCTCAAGAATTCTTTCTGCTAGAATCTCCTGGGCTGTGGGCTTGTACGTAGTCGTTTTCTGAAGCGTATGGACACTCCAACGTCGAACACGTCAGCATAGCTGAATCCTCGAAAGGTATCAGCGCTTAATGAATGACGCTTATGCCTGAACGTAGTCAATCAAGATACTTTTTGTCAATCGTCGTCGATAATTGTCATTTGAATCAAATCTGTTATCGCCAGCAACGGAGGAACGAAGATCATCATGGCGGGTCAACGCAGTGGTGCCTTGCTCCTGGAAAATTCAGTATGAGAAGAATGCCTACAGAATCCTCCCATTTGCAGATGTAAACATCACGGTCTTTCTGAAAAGATCCCAGACAACCTCATTGAAGGCAATATACGATGACTATATTAGAGAAACAATCGAGCGCGTTTCTGTGGCAGTCAAAGAGTGCCTAATGGCTCTTGCCCCTGTTCCTCTCGCATTCTTGCTTCCCTTGTTGCACGAAGCTCATGGTGAACAAATGTCATCAGGCTCCAGACTGCATTGGAAAATCCAATAAATACATTATTCAACGATATGAATTAACGATTAGACAGAAAATTACCAATCGGGCATTATTTGCGGTCACGATGCACTCTCTCATCGTGACACCATAAGATTGAAAGACGCCCGTATGTTTCACCCCTCAGCTTCCTCCAAGGGTATATCGCCGTATTCCACCGGTATAATTTCCGCATCATGCGGCGCGGCGTGTCACATCTCCCCCCCAGGTATGCTGCCACATCGGAATCTCGTTTTTCAATCACTCTTCCCCGATCCGTCTCCCTCTGACGATCTCCAGCTTCAGCAGATACCATGCATCCTTTGCATGGATTGCGTTATTGTGGATGCATTGTTTCCTCTTTCCGGAAACAGCGCTGTTCTGTCCCCCCCAACATGGCATGTCTTCCATGCGTAAACTCGGGTCTGTGTGATGTTCTTCGCCCCTGTCGCTGACGACATCACCACCCAGCCCGTAAAGGAACAGTATTGTGCATGATGTCAAACCAGGAATGAACCGCCGAGCATTTCTCAAAGGTGGTGGCGCGGCCTTGGCTACACTGGCCGTACCGACTGCCGCTCATGCTGCATCGTCGGAAAAAGCAGCCCAATCGTTGCAAGTCTGGTCGTGTGGTGGATTGGCCGAAGCCTTCATGCCTGCCAATCAGGCGTGGGAGCAGAAGACCGGTATATCCATCGCCTACACTGGTGCGTTTGCCGGCGCGTTGGGAAAATCACTTTTAGGAAGCGCCCAAACAGAAGTATTTGCCCCACGGGTCTTGGAGCTTGCCAAAAAGCTCAAAGCACAAGGGAAAATGCTTTCATATAGGCCGCTGTGTTTCACAAAGTACGTCATCGTGACGCCTATCGGCAATCCTGCCGACATTGCGTCCATTGAGGATTTAAAACGTCCCGGTGTCAAAACGTTATTTTCCCCGGATTCTTCTCCTCCCGGCGGTGCGGCTGTTATGGGACTCCTCAAAAAGAGCGGAACATTGCCGGAAGCCAAAGCCAATGCCGCCTGGCTTGGTTCTTGTGTACAACACGATATTGCCGATGTGGCCAATGGTACGTGTGATGCGTCAGTGGTGGAATTACGTATTACGCGTTTACCACGCTATAAAGATCAATTTGAAATCATTGACATTCCAGAAGCGTTTTTCCCGCCACCGCCAATCCCTTTTACCATCGGCGTCATGAAATGGGCCAAGGACAAGACAATGGCCGAAGAATTTGTCCAATTCATTTGTTCCGAGAAAGGTCAGGCATGTTTTGAACGAGCGGGTTTCATTCCGGCAATTTCCGACGAAGGACAACGGCTCGCGAAGAAGTACGGAGTGATCAATGGCTAATATCCAGTGGACAAGACGTCTTATCCAGGCCGGTTCCCTCTATTTCTTAGGAACATTCTCCTACTATGGAATTTTTCGCTGTCCGTTCGCCGTTCCCTATGTCAGTTGTGAAAACTGTCCCGTCGTCCAGTGTCCCGGCCGCAAACTCTGGCTCATCACCTGGATAGGCATCCTTCTCTCAGCTTTGATCTTCGGCCGTGCCTTCTGTTCCCACGCCTGCCCTGGTGGCATGGTTGCGGAATTGTTGAGCCGTGTTGCTCTGCTCAAAGGAAAAATACGAAAAACATTGGACAAGAAGCTGTCGTATATTAAATACGGCATGCTCGCCGCGTCTGTGTATCTTGTGTGGATTATGCATAATCCCCGCTGGGCAGTACCAATTCGTACCGGCGAATTTTTCCCGTCCACAACACTCACGTTCGAACATGCGTTTCCCTTATGGTTCGTTCGAACATTTTTTGTCGTTGGCGCACTGGCTTTGGGTATCCTCATTCCACATTTCTGGTGCCGTTACCTGTGCCCTACAGGAGCCCTTCTGGAGCCTTTTCGAAAATTCAGCTTCTACGGCTACAGCATGAATGCATCCTGTACGGACTGCGGCAAGTGTAACCGACATTGCGACCTTGAAACACGACCGCATGAACAGAACTGCACAAACTGCGGAGCCTGCAAACCTGTATGCCCCGTTGATGCAATCCATATTGAAAGAATCACGACGACATCCTCATCCACCCAAACAACAACGCAATAAGCGACCACGGGCTTGCCGAACATCATTCGGCAGCCCGTTTTCAAACAAATCCGTTGCACGCTCTCACGAATGCCTCTTCTCAGCGAGACACCGAGTGTTGAAAGTACGCTCCCGGTTGTATCGCCAATTTCTGCCGGATTAACCCCAAACGGAAAATAATCATCCGCCATCATATCTTTCAGTATTAATACTCGACGACGGTATTCACTCAAAGGAGATTTCCATGCGATTCCACATGCCTGTATTCCTCAGTATTGTCTGCATCCTCTTCGCTTCAACGGTATGCGCAGCGCCGCTGCACCACCCGCATTCAATCCTCATCACACCACAACAACTGCACCAATGGATCACCGAAAAAAAAACCGGTTTAATTATTGCGGAAGTCTCATGGGGCGGCCCGAAAGACTATGACGCCGGGCATGTTCCGGGGGCAATCCATATTAATACGGACGAAATCGAATATGATGAATTCAACGCTCGTTCATCCACCCCAGCCGATAAACTCGGACGTAGCACAACGATTGAAGAAGATCAGGCCAAGGGACTTTCTCCCGATTCCACGCTGCCAAGAAACTGGTGGAACATCTACCCGGACACCCTTTTGCTTCCTGCACTCGCATTTATGGGAATCGACGTGAACAGTACGGTTGTCCTGTATGGCAAGGATCCGACAGCGGCGGCGCGTCTGGCCTGGACACTCCTCTATGCCGGTGTGGAACATGTGTTTCTGCTCAATGGAGGGTTGCATGCATGGAAAACCGCCGGATTCGATGTCTCCACGGAATCTGTGACTCGCAATCCCGTTGCCAACTTTGGGGCCAAAACAGCCTTGCACCCTGAATATCTCGTGGATGTCCCGTTTGTCCGCCAGAAAATAAAAAGTAACGCACCGGATTTTGTTCTTATGGACATCCGTACGCGTGATGAATTCGACGGAAAAACCGCACCGTACTCGTATATCCCCACCAAAGGCCGCGTTCATAATGCCGTTTGGGGAAAATCGGGAAAAGGTCCATGGACCATGGAATATTATGTCGATAAAGACGGGGTCTTCAAAACGCCTCAAGAGGTTGAAGCCATGTGGAAGGAACAGGGAATTCGTGGTGATCGCCATACCGCCTTCTATTGCGGAACCGGTTGGCGATCGAGCATGGCGTTTCTCTACGCGTATATGCTCGGCTGGGATACCATAAGCAATTTTGATTCCGGATGGTACGAATGGTCAATGGGGTCTGAAGCTGCACAAAATCCCATTGATACCTTTTCTTCAAAATAAATGCATGTTCTCGGGGCGGGCGCATGTCCGCCCCGAGACGACTTCAACACGCGCAACGCCTGTCCTCTCCCTCTTTCGTGGAATGTGTTCCGTCGGTCGTATATCCGTCTCGTTTCCACCAATCCAAGCCGCCGATCAGTTCCTTGACCCTGAAACCGAGGCGAGCTAGCTTGAGAGCTCCTTTGGTCGACGCATTGCATCCGATACCATCACAATAGGTGACGTACACGCAGTTTCGATCCAGATTTTGAGTCGATATTGCATCCATGGTTCGGTGAGGAAAGCTGATCGATCCGGGAATATGTTCCGTATGATACGCCTCGCCCTGCCGCGTATCGATCACAACAACGGAGTCTTTTCCTTTCAATATTTCAACGAGATCGGCAGAATCCATCTCATACGCGAGTTTTGCCTCATAAAATCGAATTTGTTCTTCCATAATGACGGTTCTCCTTACGTCGCGGTTGTGTTGTGCATGCGACAAAACCGTACCGCCAGCAGGCAAAGAAGAATAACGAAAAGATGGAATGAACATGATGCATTCTTTTCATGATGCCCTCGCAAGCAGTCATGCCCACCAGGAAACAATACCGTCATGGAAATACGGCATTTGCGCCTTATTCAAGCGATCACCGAGGAAGGAAGCCTCACTAAGGCCACGACGCGACTTCATTTGACGCAATCCGCGCTGAGCCGACAATTACAGGAAGCCGAGTACCAACTCGGTACCAAAATTTTTTTGCGGGTGAATAAAAAGCTTGTCCTCACAGAAGCCGGGGAACAACTTCTTCAGCTCGCCGATGACATCCTCGATAAAATCGAAGATACCGAACGCCGCATTCGCAAGCTCATCCATGGTGAAGAAGGTGAAATTCGTATCAGCACAGAGTGCTATACGAGCTATCACTGGCTGCCCGCCCTTATGCGTCAGTTTCAAACGCTCTACCCGAACGTTACGCTCCGCATCGTTATGGAGGCGACGCACCAGCCGCTCGAAAAGCTGCTTTCCGGCGACTTGGATATTGCTATCACCAGCGATCCGATCCGGAATATGCCGATACGCTATACGCCGTTATTTCGTGACGAAATGTATGCGGTTGTTGCTAAAAACCATCCATGGGCGGACAAACCCTATGTGACCGCCCAGGATTTTGCAGCCGAAAACCTCATCATTCATTCACTACCTTTAGAAACGGTTTCCGTTTACCAGTTCGTTCTCGCGCCTGCCAATGTAACACCGGCACGCACGACGATTCTTCCTTTAACCGAAGCAGCCATCGAAATGGTCCGCGCGGAGATGGGAGTCTTTGTCATGGCGCACTGGGCCTTGGAGCCGTATTTGAAAACCGGAGGTCTGAAAAAAGTACGGATAGGTTCCACTGGATTGAAACGTGATCATTTTGTCGCAACGCTGAAAGCCCGACAATTTCCCGCCTATTTCCATCACTTCATCGACTTTCTCAAGCAGGAAATTACGTTGAACCGGTAGGTTTCCTCTTCTGTGGACGCTGAGCCGCTGGCTGCACGTGGGCAACCAGCGGCGAAATGACATCACTTCATTTATTTTTTCTTGAAGACAATAAGCGGACAATTCTTACAGATATCGGCTCCGGGGAATCCATCGCCGGGACGTGTTATGGCACTACTGGAGGCATTGATGCGCTCCATCAGCCGATCGAAGGTCGCACGAAACTTTTTGCCCGGAATAATGACGTTGATCTCGCCACGTTCGGTCTTCCCCGCATTATAACTTCCGGAGCACGCTGGGAGCATATTGAATTCTTGTTCACGGAAGGTATAGACATTACCACCACAAGCCGAAGAATTCATGGTAATGCTCGGACGCAACGGATGCGTATCCGTGGCAGCCATGTAATCGACAGCCAAGTGATAGGCCTGCATATTGTCACAGTAGAAATGCACCGTATCCGGTTCGTACAGGCCATCAATGGCACCAAGTGGTGCCACAGCAATCCCCAGCAGGCCTTCATCAAGTCTCGCTTTCGACTTCACAAACCGCTCTGCCTGATCAAGGTCGCGTGTATATTTGGCGTGTCCTTTGATCTCTCCCTCATCCAATTCTTTCCAACCAAAGCTGTATTGTGCATTGCCGCACCCCAGACCTTTCAAGTCGGAATACACGATTTGCCCTTTCATGCGGGCTGCAATCTCCCACTGACAAAACGTCATCGGTTTCACCGGGGTGTGAATTTCCGGTGCAGCATTTTGGAATGCTTCAAGTTCGTCGTTGTCATAGAAAAACTTGACCGCTATCGGATAGTGGTACAACCGCAGCTCTTTCATCAGTACATCTTGCATTTCTTTGTAGGTCATCGGTGCGTTCTCCATGTGTTGAAAAAGGTTGAATACAAAGCCATCTCCATACGTCAGACCATTTCTCGCCGATTCGTTTGACGAAGGAAGGCAAAAATGAACCCGACGTAAACTATGCTATTATTAACACAACAAGAAGATGCTCCACATACCGCAAAACGGGGTGCTTGCAAATCGAAAGAAATCACTCGACGGGAAATATGCATAATGTCTCAAGGATGGGGAAACGAGCTTCTCTGCGTGACCAACCACGAGGAGAGCACTTGGCGGTGCTCTCTCCTCTCCAAACGAGGGTGTCAGGTATGTCAAAGCGCGGTTTGTGTTAGAGCAAAAACAATTCGAGCAAAAACGAAAGCAAAGCACACGTAAAACCGATTGCGGCAAGACGTGCCGGATTTTTCCCCCGAACGCCTTTAATATAACGCAGGTAGAGCACAAGCATATAAAACAACCATATGGAAACCGGAAGCAAGAGACGACCGGACGCGAGGTTCAACACACCATTTTGTGCTTTCAACACCATCACCCCTGTCGGAATACCAATCGTCAGAAATCCCAGCCCAAGACAAATGCTTGTGAATAAAATCCGATCCAACTGTTGCAAGCTGAACGGAAATCGGTCGGTCAACTTCAGTTTTTTATGTTTGATAATGTGGTCGCGATATCGATACACACAGCCGACACAAAAGGCGAAGCCAAAGAGCAGATACCCAAGTGAGCACGCAGCAATATGCACGACAAGCGTCGGTGTCATACGGGTTGATCCTTAGAAACGGAGGATTTTTCATCCTTATTTTCTTGCTGTTCAATTTTTTCTTCAGTCAAGGTTTGCTGTGCCGCTTTTTTTTGTTTGGTCTTCTTGTAGACAAATCGCCCAATCAATCCCGCCGCAACAGTTGTTCCAAAAACAATACCCATAGTGATGTACTCCATTCCCCTGAGGGATTTCCCATCCGACGAAATATTATTTCAAACGTGATCCCGTCGAGAGGGAGATTCGCAATATTTTATACCGTTGCGCGCGTTTTGTCAGCACAGACTTCAGGACTCGACAGACTGGATAATTCGTGCCTTGGTGGGCACAGGCGCGAGGGCAGACACGATACCCACACGCCTGTGTGTAGCGATACGCGATCGATTCTATGCTGACAATGCGGCGTAAGCGCTACCGCATTTCATATCTTCAATAAGTTTTTGCAATTCTTGGACCTGGCGTGACAATTCGAGAATCGCACTATGCGATTCGCGCATCGCGCCCGACGTCTCTGTGGAAATTTGGTTGATATCGGTAATACTGTTGCTGATGGATTCACTTGATGTCGATTGATCGTTTGCCGCCGAAGCAATAGATTGCACTTGTGATGTCGCCGCGCTGACCAGATCAACGATTTCCCGCAACGAATTTCCCGAGTTATTAGCTAGTTCCGTGGCTTGTTCAATGGTATGCACCGATTGTTCGACCTGTGTGATGTTCTTTTGCGTCCCGTCCTGAATACCACGGATTGCTTTCCCAACTTCACTCGTGGCCGTCATGGTTTTTTCGGCGAGTTTACGCACTTCGTCGGCAACAACGGCAAATCCTCGTCCGGCTTCGCCAGCCCGTGCAGCTTCAATGGCAGCATTGAGTGCCAGCAAATTGGTTTGATCGGCGATATCGGAAATAACATCCAAAATTTGTCCGATGCCTTCGGCCTGTTTGCCCAGCGTTCCCATATCGTTTTTGATAGTATGCGACTGTTGGCAAATTTCATCAATGCTCTTTACAGCTCGGGCGACAATTTCAGAGCCGACTTCAGCCTTGCTTCTCGCCTGATCCGAAGCATTTGCAGCATCGGCTGCATTCCGAGCAACTTCAAGAACCATGCTGTTCATGCGATCCATCGCCTGTGCCGTTTCGTCAACGCGGTTGGCTTGTTCTTCCGCTCCTCGATATGATTGATCGATCTGCACGGATAATTCCTCAGCAGCCGAAGTAACAATTTCGACAACATGAGCGAGCTTATCCGCCGCCCGTTCCATTTCATTGGCTCGGGCTTCGGCCAACGCCACGGCTTCATGGGCTTCACGACTGGCATCTTCGGCCTCTTGAGCCTTACTCAAGGCTTCGCGCTCCTTAGAACTTAACGAATCGATCATTTTTCGCAACGAGGCCGCCATCGTCGCTAATGCATCTTTAAGGTTTCTCGCTTCAACACCACCGGTTTGATCAAGGTGTACATCCAGATTTCCAGCGGCAATGGTTTTGGCAGCTTCAGTTGTTTCTTGGATCGGACGCACAATACTGCGTGCAATAAAAAAACTTGTTGGGAGCAATAGAAAAATAAAAAGTACCACAAATAAAACAGCTTGTTCAATGATGGACATATTGCTCTGCTCACGCATAAGTGTTGCAATAGCATCAGCTTTTTCGGAGACATTATCGATATACACTCCAGTTCCAATCCAATATGGAGAGCCTGAAATCATGGTGGCGTATCCAAGCTTCGGAACAGGAGCATCCTTCCCAGGTTTATCCCAAGAAAAAGACACAAATCCTCCACCAGAGGCCGCAGCATCGGCAAGTTCTCGAACGGAATAGACTCCGTCTTTCCCTTTGAGATTATATAAATCTTTCCCCTGCAACGTTGCTTTTACAGGATGGGCAACATTAGTCGTTCCTTGATATATAAAATAGTACCCTGACTTGTCGTTTTCAAAGAAAATATCATGAATTGATTGCCTGAGGAATGCCACCTTCGCATCTTCTGATGGGATGTCGTGAAGAGCTTTGGATAATGCGACAGCCAAGGAGTCCGTTGCAACTTTTATTTTGTTTTTCTCCCCTTGAAGTAATACCTGCTGCGCTTCTCCCACTCCTATATCCATCAAATGAAAAGATGCATAAACTCCAATTCCAAATATTGCTGAAGTTGCAACAACTGAAAGAATAAATAGCATGAGAACTTTTGAGTGTATCGAAAATTGATTCAAGAATCTAACCCCTTTTTGAAAATGTAAAATAGGAACCACCAGACGCTTGTACAGGCATATTTGGGGAGAAGATATTCTTAATGGATTCAAGGCGTCAAGATGGTCATACCCATGATAGCGAAACGCACGGCAGAGGTATAAAATCAAAATAGAAACAACATCCTGTAATATTATGTATTTTATGCATAAGCAAAAAACATAACATGCCAAAGTGACACTTGGAGAATAATACAGAGAGTATAAAACACCTCATTCTCACTCTAATTATCAACACAAGAACATGAAACTATACAAATGAAACGAAGGTGTGCACCGGCAATTGAATTTCGTTTTCCTGCTGGCGCCACGAACGATCGGCCAACCGATAAAGAAGATGCTCACGCAACGGACTTGAAACAGCAACACCGGGATGCGCAAAAGAGCCAGGCACTCGATGCATACCAATACGACGCATAACAGCTTGCGATCGCACATTGTGGAATGCAGTGAATGAAACGATTTCCTTCAGGTTGAGCACGCAAAACCCAATCGCAAGAGCCCCTTTGGCAGCTTCGCTGGCAACCCCCTTGCCCCAATATGGAAATGCTAGCCGCCAGCCGATTTCAACGCATGGTGAAAACGGGAGATCGGCGCGCGGAATATACAATCCGACAAATCCTAAAAAATCATGCGTTCTCTTCTCTTCGACGGCCCAGAACCCCCAGCCGTGCTCTTCAATAAACAACTGGCATTTATCTGCGACGGCATCACTTTCTTTTCTCGTCAGTGGAGCCGGAAAGAATTCCATGACGCGAGGATCGGCATTCAGTACGGCAAATGTTTTCTTGTCTGTCTCTTTCCATTGCCGCAAAACCAAACGGGCTGTTTCAAATTCAATCCATCCGCGCATAGTATTTTCACCTCAACGTTTTCTGACGCTTTGCCAATCTTTTTTGTGTGCTCTTCCGTTGACAGCCTCCGATCACCTGTGTTTTTTCTCTTAAAAATGAATATTAAATTCATTTTTGATCAAAAGGAGAATGCACATGGTTCAAGTCCTGAAAGAAAGCGTCCGCAACACTATTTTCCAGGCAGCAGAAGCCGTTTTTGCAAAGACAGGTTTCAAAAAAACGACAATGAGTGCCATTGCTCGGGAAGCAAGCGTTGCGACAGGCACCATTTACACCTACTATCCGAACAAAGAAGCCCTCTTTCTTTCCGTCATACCGCCAACTTTTCTCAAAGAATTCCATAATGTTACACAAAAAAGAATTTCCGCATTCACGCAACCAAACGGTCTCGTCGTCGATCAATCTCTTTCATCAGATGCAGCTTCGGCATTACTTCGTTTTTGGATTCACAATCGTTTGAAAGTTATCATTCTGCTTTCACGCTCAGAAGGCTCTCCGTATGAGGATTTCTCTCGTGAATACATTGAAACCATGACAACACAAACATTACAACAAGCCTATGAACAATTTCCCAAAATACGAAACTCTCCGCTTTTTTCCTTTATGGTAGAAAAGATACTCACGGATACAACACACGGCATCGTATCCATCCTGGAACGTTTTGAAGATGAATCAACAATAGTGCAGGCTTTTGAAGCCAGCACGACATATCATATCGCCGGTATCAATGCCCTTCTGCAGTGGATAAATCGATAAGTTCATACCTTTTCATTCCAAACCATATCTGTACGTAGCACGCGTTCAAGGAGTCGATCATGAGTGTTTTCGATATCATGGCAGAGGCAAAGATACGACAATGGGAACTCGAAAAAAAAGAACGAAAAGCATCTCCTCCAAAGAAAGCCACATTGCGCATTGATCCGACAGCATCTTTGGAAAAACAGCTCTATATCGATATTCGAAAACTCATTATTCAATCATATCTGGACAATAGTCATCAGGAAGAACACCAGAACATGGCCGCAAAACTCGAAGTACAACTTTCCGCTCGTTTGGAAAAATCGGGATATATGCGACTCTCCAAACTCTTCAGTGACGAACTCCGTACATTCAAAGCCAAAGCGTTTTCTTTGCGTCACGACACACAACAATTGAAGACTCTTTTCAATTCATTGGAAACATAATTCTTCGTCTTCAATTCACGGAAGAGATCAGAAGACCTTGTTTATAAATCTGTGTGAGGGGGAGAGGATCTCCAAATAGTCTTACCTCCCTGTTGAATACTAGACAAACATACGATGAACGCGCATGGTTTCCTCCTTTCGCGACTGATGAATATATGTCTCAAATCGGAGAAATCCATGCATCCTGATTTTCTGCGCGGCATCAGAGCCAATCTACCCTTTGGCCTGAGCGCTGGCGCCTATGGAAGTGTTCTCGGCATCCTTGCCGCACAAAAAGGCTTGGGGTGGGTCGACATCGCCTTCATGAACACCGCCGTTTTTGCGGGGTCAGCACAATTTGTCATGGTCGATATGTGGGGGACTCATCTCCCTGTGCTCGAAATGACCTTGGCCGTCCTCGTCATTAACCTTCGGTATCTGCTTATCGGAGCGTCTCTCGCTTCTATGTTTGCCACGACGAGTCTCGGACGAAAAATCGCAATGATGCACCTCGTCGCCGATGAAAACTGGGCATCCACCATGGTGGAATGCCATAAACGACCAACTACGACAACGTGGTTTCTCTTTGGCGGCGGGGTGTGTATTTATCTCTGTTGGAGCGCCGGAACACTCGCCGGCGTATTGGGTGGCGCAGCCATAGCGCATCCGGAACGGTATGCCTTGGACTTTGCCTTTTGTGCGGTATTCACCGCGCTTGCCGTGAGTTTATGGCGGGGAAAACAGGACGTGTTGCCCTGGCTTGTTGCTGGCCTTCTCGCCGTTCTGGCAGAACATGTTCTCCCCGGCAAATGGTATATCGTTATCGGCGGCCTTGGAGGAGCAATAACTGCGATGTGTATTCCCGACCGGGACGAGACCGCTCACACCGCATCAACCGACGAGCAGCCTCATGCTTGAACTCAGTAACCCCAACGCCTTTTGGGCCATTGCCTGCGCCGCATTCGTTACATATGGCCTGCGCCTTGGCGGCCTTTTGCTTGCCACTCGTTTGCCTCGCACCGGGAGGCTCCGCCGTGGTATGGACGCCCTCCCCGGCGCCCTGCTTTTTTCCCTGGTCCTTCCCTCTGTCGCACATGAAGGTATCTGGGGGATTGTGGCCGCCGCATTGACAGCTGCCGTGGCACTCAAAACACGTAATGTCATTCTTGCCATGCTGATCGGTATGGCCGTCATTTTCGTCCAACGCCAACTCTAATCGAAACAAATCCTCAAAAATGCAAAGGGATTGGCGTTTTCACCAATCCCTTTGCATTTTCACATCTCTACAATGTGAAATAGATAACGCCCTTATCTCGACATGGCGTAGGGCACAAATTATCGCAACAAGAGTATCGACGACAGAGACGAATTGACCAACTCGCTCACACGGTGTCGCGGAAAAAAACGCTGAAACGGCGAGGTTGGACCAACCCACAAGGCCATGAGATCGGTGCGTGCTCCCATGGAAAAAAACGATTCCAACGCATCATCATCGACGAGCCGAAGGAGTGCCCGCACATTGCGTTCAAGATAGTAATCCAACACGTTCCCCATGACCTGTTCCTGATCTTTCTTCAATGATCCATGCTTCTGAACACCGACTATCTCCAGGTCTACCCCGTACAACGTCACGATTTGATTGATCATTTCCAAAGACGCTTGGCTTACATGCGCATGGTCTAAACAACATGTGACTTTGGCAGGAAATTTTGTTTCCTTAACGACAAAAACTGAACACTCCGCGCCCTCGGCCACTTTCCCGGAGACGGTAGTATCATTGCTCCAATCACTTTCTCCCTGGCTGCACCCGAGAATGATCAGATCGCTCGATGCGTGTTTGGCTTCAGTTAAAATCGATTTGGCCGGATCGTCCGATCGCAAACGGAGTCGAAATGTCTTGCGTCCGCTTGCGGATTCTTCAAGAACATTTTTCTCCACCAGACGAAATTCACCAGTGTCGCTCACTGTGCCATAAATCTCGGCGGTCGATCCCATGCCAGCCAGCAAATCTCGCCGATAATTGCGCAGCATGCGAAGCATGGGATTGTTTTCATCGGGAGATATCTCGGGAGCGACACCGAGTAACGTCACATCCGGCCACGTATTGCCCGCTAAACGGCTCACTTCACCTATGGCATACGAGCTGTATGGATGTTCATCAACGGCAACGAGGATATTCATGTTGAGCTCCAACGATGAGGTTTACCAGCATAATAACAGCGGACACGAAACTCGACCAAAGATGTCGGTCAACGCTGATTTTCGACTGGATGATCTGTTCAAGGTCGAAACGAGCAATCCATATTCGCGAAATTTCTCCGCAACGGCTTCAGGTTGCCCGCGCATAACCTGTGCGTTGTCGGGCATCCTTCCCTGTGCGGAGAGCTCTTGCCGGGCTGCGGTCAGTAATGCATCGGGATCCCCGGTATAATCGTCTGTGACATGAACACACAGATCAAACACGGTCTCCGGCTTGATGAAACTGGCCAATGCCTTGGCGGCTTGTACTGGGTCAGTCGTTTGGCCAAGAAGCAACACGACACGATCGGATGCAATCAAATTTTTGACCAACAGCACCGGGCACGGCATATGTTTGTAGAGCTTGGACCGTAAGAGTTGGCGAAATGTCCCGAGATTAAAATTCGAGACGGCCCCTTCTATATAGAGATCATAACGACCACGACGTAATTCTTCCAAAATTTCGTCTTCTCTATCGCCAACAGCAACAATGGGTTGGGGCATCACAACACAATCATCTAATTGTTCGCTATGGAGAATACGCTCTACTTCTTCACGTCCAGCCTCTTCCAGGCCAGCTTCCCACGTCCGTCGGATCCATCCGGATTGCGCCGAATGGGATTTGCCATCCGGTTCCTCCACATGAATGGGCTGCAACCCCATATCCAACAAAGCAGCCTTTTGGCAGGCATACCGCAGGGCTATATTTGATGCCAAATTCAACTCTACAGGAATTAAAGCCTTAAGCATAGGAAACACCTCGTTTGCATATTCAGTATGCGTCACTCATCACGCGCCCGAAGCCTGACGAAAAGACGCTTCAGCTTTCGCAATGACGTCTTGAATCTCGCCAAGTTTGAAGGGCTTTGCCAAGAAATCGAACACCCCCTTGCGTAACGATTCCTTCGCTGTTTCCATGGTCGCGAAACCGGTGATGACAATAACCTCAGTTGCCGGAGAGCGTTCTTTGACCTCACTCAAAAATTGCATGCCATCGACACCTTCCATTTTGAGGTCGGTGATAACAATGTTGAAATCGCGTTCTCGTATCCGCAGTAATGCGTCGGCACTGCGATAAAAGCTCTCCACTTCGTATCCCTTCTTTTCCAAAGCGGGCTGAAGACGCTTGCTGACGATAGGTTCATCGTCCAAAATGAGAATGCTGGTCTTGCTTTGGGCTGTCATGATCCACCCCTTCATTAAATGTTGTCAGACAATCGCCGCGGTGATGGCTTGAAACGCGTCGATATGACTGGAAATATGGCCATCATCACGCATGGAGACGTCCAGTTGTCTGGTGTAGGCTACCAAAAGGCCAAGGATACGCATACGCCGCAAAATCCCGGGCGCGTCGAGCTTTTTGATCCTGGCCACCACGAGATCGCCCTGAAGGGTGGTCGAAAAATCGTTTTGCTCAAGAATGTCGGCTAAAAACCGTGCCCGTCGTTCACGACGATCTTCGCCGGTAACCCCACCGGTAAACCGAAAATACGCATAATTATCGGCTGGATTCTCGCTGGCATAGGCGTCGATCATCGTAAAATGATATCCAAGCCGAAGACTGAGATGAACATAATGGTTTGAAATGACCGCGAGATTCTGACCGACATCTTTGGGACTCGATAACTCGGTGGAAAAAGTTCGCGTCAAGCTGGACATAAAACTCGAGAAATCAACAGGAACGGGTGATGATTGCCAGATTCCAGGAGCACTCACCCCTTCGATAAATGCATTCATAGGAGCGGACAAAACCTGTTCCAGCTTGATACGCGAACTTCTTCCGGAAAGCCGATGCTCTCGGTCATGAGGGTCCAGAGCAAGCCCTCCCCCGATATCCAACACGATGAGATCAAGGGGGACTGTCATCTCAAGACGTCCGCTTGTACTTGTTGCATCGAAACGACGCACATGGTTGATGTGGATGAGCGTCTCCACGGCCTTTTCATGCACAAAGCGGGTAATATCGTGCAGGCTGCGGCAGCCTTCCGGAGTAAAATTACGATCCGTCGGATCAATCAGATTGAGTGGTTCTATGCGCTTGAGCAATCGTCGCAGTAAACGATATTCGTAACTGTCCTCAATGGGATCACTCGTTAACTCATGCAGACAAAGCTCTTCCACCCTACCTCGATAGACGGTCTTTTGCTCTGCATCCAACGTGACCACCTCTCCTTCGACCAAGGTCTCGCTGGCATCTCCTGCATTGAGTAGCGCCGGAACACGAAATTCACGGGCAATCGTGGCCATATGACCGACAGTCGATCCAATATCGGTGATGACCCCGGCAGCCCGACGCAACAACGGGGCAAACGACGGCGACGAATGTCGAGCGACGAGAATCGCTCCAATAGGAAAATCTTCGAATCGTCCGCCCTCTCGGGCGTGATAGACCGGACCGGCAGCAATACCGAGCTGTGCCACATCGCCTGTGCCGGAGAGGATAACTGGATACTGACGAAGGCTATCACAGAGTTCTTCGGTACAACTCGACTCAATCTGGACCCGCAACGGTCTTGCTTGCAGCAGAAACAATCGCCCCTGATGATCAAAGGCAAACTCGATATCCTGTGGTTTCCTGAAATGACGCTCCACCTGGAGTGCGAGACGCGTCAACGCCGTAATTTCCTTTGTATCCAGACATGCCTTGGTCTGAATCTCTTCCGGCACGACTTCCGAACGAACTCCACCGCCTTCAGCCAATCGCAACGCATATTCCTTGCGCACAATATTGAGTGAAAGATGTTCATACGGCGGTTTCCGAGAGACGGTAAATCGGTCGGCAGCAGCTTCCCCAGAAACAACCGGTGCCCCCAAGCCCCAGGTTGCTGCAATAAGCACGGCTTTCCGTGATGGTTCCTGTGGAGAAAGACTGTAGACCACGCCGCTGACCTTGGCATCGATCATGGTCTGCACCGAGGCCGCCATGGCAACTTCGCTCTCCTGATACCCCGTGTCCTGGCGATAACTCATCGCCGAGGAAGAATAGGCCCCGGCCAAAACTTCGCGGTAGGCATCACGCACACGCTCTGGCCGTTGATTCAGCAGACTGACATATTGCCCAGCAAATGAATGTTCGCCATCTTCACCCCAGGCGCTACTGCGTACCGCCAGACCAACTTTGGTCTCACCCGTTGATTGCACAAGGTTTTCCACGGCTTTGCATAAAGCTTTTCGTAAACGCGATGGTAATCTCCCGGCACGGATGCGCTCCTGAATCCGAGATGACGCATCGTCAACACTGACTTTGCCTTTTAACCAGTCTTCTTCCGTCTCGATAATGAAGTCGACAAGGTTGTTATGGACCAGAAAAGCTTGAAATGCTGCCGTGGTGACAGCAATTCCCGATGGAATCTTGACATCCATCGCATTGCCTATTTCGGCAAGGTGAGCACATTTTCCGCCAACTGCTTCGAGATCGTCGGTGCCAATATCCGAAAAGGCCAAAATCATGTCGGTATTCGGAAATACCGGACGGCCGGAGAGTTCTTCGTCTATCTCCGCGCAAATGGCTCGATAGGTATTGCGCAATTGATCGTATTTTCCCGGTGCCAGCGCATCCAGAGAATCGATGAGGTGACGGACAAGGCCAACGAGTTCTTCACATGACGACCGTAAATATTGTTGGTCGAAAACATAGCTCCCGCCCAATTTATTATTCATGGACGATATCGCTGTGAGAATGCGATTATTCAACTTGAGAATGACGCGGAAGTTGCTGAACAGTTCGGAATAGGACCGTTTATCCTGTGAACCCCAGGGTGATAACCATTTGCCGAAAAAACTGCCCTTCCGCGTCATAACATGACCTCCCGAGCTAGTGCGCTCCACCTTTGTCTTTAAACACCACCGTCATGAGTAAACCGGCCAGAATAGCGACAATGGTCGCGGCAATTCCGTAGAACAGACTATGGTCGTATGCCATGGTCGAAAGCAATGCCGGGAAACCATCCAGAACGGCGTGGACTTCATGATCGGCCTTCGCGACCACAGCTCCATTGCGAACCGCAAAAACCTGTGCGTCATAAATTCCTTTCCGCAACGCCGACGGTACGCTCAACTCTGCGCTGAACGTTTTCAGACCGTCCTTGGCCTGACCGTAGGTGATGCCGCCCTCCTGAATTTCATAGAGTCCTTCTCGCTCCTTGAGTTTGACAAACTCGTCGTAAATGAGCGAGTCGGTTTTTCCTTGAAATGATTGAAACCCCAAACCAAGCGCTTTCCATGCTTCGCCGCCGTCAGCATATGTATCAGCATCAAGGGCAAGCAAAAAAACACCAGGAACGTTGTGCAACGTAATGGACGACATATTCATCCACAAAACGCCAAAGGCTTTGCCTTTTTTTTTGAATGTTTTGTCTTCGCGTTCTCCCAGCAGACGAATAACAGCGATACTGTCCTCAGGAATTGTTCCTGAAATCGTCACTGTTGTACCATTGTAGCCAGTCCCGATGGTGATTTGGTTGGGACGTACAATAAAGTCGGTCACATCAGCAGAAAAGGCGCTCGCACTCCACAAGATAAGGGTGAAAAATACAGCGCTGTATATCAGATTCTTTCCCTTCATGATTAATGTCCTCCGGCGTAGGCAAGTAAAACGTCTGGCGTCAACAAGAGGCTCAGCAGCATCTTGACCATGACCGCCAAAACAAGAGTGGCCAAAAGCACTTTCAATTGTTCACCTTTGAGGTGTTTACTAATACGTGTGCCAAACTGCGCACCAATGGTCGAGCCCAGCAAGAGCAGCAACGCAAGGACAAAATCAACCGTGTGGTTCGTGTAGGATTGCAGAATTGTGACATTGATACAGGTAAACAGAATCTGAAATAAGCTCGTGCCAACAACAACGTGCATGGGCATACGCAGCAAATACACCATAACCGGAACCATGATGAATCCCCCACCGACTCCCATGATCGCAGCCAGGATACCAACAAAAATACCGAGGACCAGAGGCATCAGCAGCGAGAGTCGGACCCCGGATTTCTCAAAATTTGTTTGAAAAGGAAGGGCTTCAAGCATAGCGGCATACCGCGATTTCTTGACCGGTTTCGATTTCTCTTCCGAGACTGGCTTTTTACGCATGCCCTGAATGCTTTCAATAAACATATATGCCCCGACAAAACCAAGCATGAGCACATATGTTACATTGATCAAAAAGTCGGCATTGCCCATTGCGCGGAGTACCTTAATTGCTTGAACCCCCACGCCACCACCAACGATACCGCCCACCAGCAAGAGCAATCCCATTTTGAAATCAACGTTACCCAAACGATAGTGAGCCAAACACCCCGACGTGGAAGCTCCAACGATCTGGTTTGAGTCGGAAGCAGCAGCCACAGTTGGCGGAATGCCGAACATGATCAGCAGCGGAGTCATGAGAAATCCTCCGCCCACGCCGAAAATCCCTGAAAGCAAGCCCACAAATCCGCCCAGGGCTAAGATGAGGACGACATTCACGCTATTCCCGGCAATGGGAAGATACATATGCCACATCGAAATACTCCTTTTCTGGTTGGAGATCGCGCCTGGTTCCTTTTCCACCACATTACCGACACTGATCGCCGATGATGCAAGTTGCACGCATGCGGGGCAATGGAACCGAACCCATCTGCTCCCCCCGCAATCCATCGAAGCTCGGAGGAGCTATCGCGATTCGCCCTGGATCGAGACTTTTTGCACAACCTCAATATGACAACGAGTTTGCGTGCTAATGCGCTCCAGCAGATCCATGAACCACCTCGTTCTTCTCGGATCACCGCCCGGTGGTTGACCGATAAAGAGCGTGGTAATGGCGTTTTCCTGGATAAATCGAATGACTTCCGCGTCGAATACTCCACGCGCCACGTAATAGTTGACATGCGCCCTTTCCGAATGGTCTTCGGCAAGGAGAGATTCCAATCTTTTTTCCGGCAATCCGATCCATTCGTCACTGTCCGGACAACAAAACGGCGCTGTTTCATCCATAACCATAAGTAACGACACATTGGCTTTGGTGCGACGCGCCAAGCCCATAGCATAGTAGGCCAGCCACAAACTGGACTCTGAAGTATCGATGGCGATAAGTACGTTATTCATCCAGAACTTTCCTTTGCAGCTCGCAAAGCAAAGCCAATGCCAAGGGGAAAGCGCTTGTTACAAATATAACTTATTGTTTTTCATGAATTTCATTCAAATACAGAATACTCCCTTCAGTTTTTTGTCCAAAAATGAGTTTCAATATGAAACGAAAACTCCCTTTGCTTCCACGGAGCATCACATTGGTCCATGGATCAATTTTAAATAAGAAATAATCCCTATAATTCTTTTATATTGAGTAAATACACGAAGAAGACTGTTCGAAGAGGAAGATACAACGTCACAACACGTTCTTCATCTTTCAAACATGGTGTTCATATTGAAACATGAGCAAAGAGGTTAATCAGTGCCTACAAAGCCAAATGAAGAGTGCTCTGTTTCAAGATGAACATGTGAATAAAAGCACATAAAAAGGGACAATTTTCCTATAAAAATTGTCCCTATAAAATGCGTTCAGCAAGAAAACCAGAAATCAAATGAGGAAAAGAATGGGCAAACGACAAAAAACCGTAAGGAAAGATAATGCATTGTGAAAATCAGTCTTCGGGTTCAAGATCGTACTTCTTAATGCGACGCCAAAGCGTCGTTCGTGGCACTCCCAAAATATGGCAGGCTAAATGTTTATTGAAGTCTGTGGCTTCAAGCACGCGTTGTATGTGACGGCGCTCCACTTCTTCCAGAGGAAGCATCCCTGCCCCACCAAACGGACTAAACGCAAGATTCAACAAATCGGGTGGCAATTCCTTGAGGCCGAGCGTATCTCCTTCAGCTAATGCCACGGCCCGCTGAATAATATTCTCAAGCTCCCGGACATTTCCCGGATAATTATAATGCTTGAGCACTTCCATGGCCTGCGGAGAAATATCGTAGACGAACTTGCCGAAACGCGTATTGAAACACTTCAGAAAATGCATCGCAAGCAGTGGAATATCTTCTCTCCGCTCTGCCAAACGGGGTAAATACAATTTCACGACGTTGAGTCGATAATAGAGATCTTCTCGAAACTCTCCATCTGCCATGGCTTGTTGCAAATCACGGTTCGTCGCTGCAATAACACGGATATCCAGGGTAATGGGTCGGGTTCCGCCAACGCGCAATATCTGACGTTCCTGAAGGACATGCAGGAGCTTCACCTGCATGTTGAGCGGCATTTCTCCTATTTCATCGAGAAACACCGTTCCGCCGTCAGCAGACTCAAGCAAGCCTATCTTTGTCGCCGACGCACCGGTAAATGCTCCTTTTTCATGGCCGAACAATTCACTAGAGATGAGTTCCTCGGCAAACCCACCGCAGTTGAACGAAACAAATGTTTTATTGCGCCTGGGACTCAGTTCGTGAATAGCTCGAGCGGCCCGCTCTTTGCCTGTTCCAGTATCTGCCTGCAACAAAACGTTGCAATTTACCTGGGCGATTTTACGAATCATGGCAAACACATCAAGCATGGACTGGCTGTTTCCGATGAAGTCTTTCAACGGAGGCGCTTCCTCCAGCGCTGCCTGGAGGTGACGATTCTTTTCTTTGAGCTCAAGCTTTCCCCGAGCCTCATTCGCCACCGAACGAACGTCTTGAAGACGAAAAGGTTTCACCAGATAGTTCGCCGCACCTTTGCTTGTGGCCTTGACCGCAGAAGGGATGGTGCCGTGGCCGGTCACGATGACGGCCTCGACATCTTCAAACCCCTTCATAATAAAATCCAGAATTTCCATGCCATCCATGTCTGGCAGCTTCAGGTCGATCAACACGAAGTCAAATGGTTTTTCAACCATACGGGCAAGAAAGGGATGTCCTGCCGCAAACACTTCCGTCTCAAACCCACTTTTCTCTAATATTCTGACGACATGTTTAGCGGTCTGGGCTTCGTCGTCAATGACGGCTGCTCGAAATTCGGTCATTGTCGCACTCCTGGCCTGTGGTCAGCAAATAGACAGAAAAGGTCGTTCCTTTGCCCACTTCACTGTGCACTTCGATATATCCGCCGTGCTTTTTAATAATGCCGTACACAATGGACAACCCAAGGCCTGTGCCTCTGCCCACCGGTTTGGTCGTATAAAACGGATCGAAAATACGCTCCAACGATTCCGTACTCATGCCTGTTCCGGTATCGGCGACGTCAATATGTACATATCCTCGACTATCCGCCCTGCCCGTTATCGTAATGGTTCCGCCTTCGGGCATGGCTTGCGTTGCGTTCATAAAAAGATTGATAAAAACCTGCTCTAAGTAATGCAAATCACCATTAATCAACGGAAGATTCTTCGCAAAGTCAACGACGATTTGAACCCCATCGAGCATGAGCTGATTACGAACAAGCTTCAATGTCTTTTCAATCAATTCCGAAGCAATCAAAGGACGCATGGGATGGTGTTCTTCTCGGGAAAAATCAAGAAGATTCCGTACCACCTCACTGGCTCGGCTGGTTTCATTGATAATATCCAACAGCATCTCTTTTGCTTCGGCCTCGGTCAAATTATTATATTCTTCAAGAAGTGTGTCGGCTGTCAATGAGACATTATTCAAGGGGTTATTGAGTTCATGTGCAATACCTGAGGTCAATGTCCCAATCGACACCAGCTTACGTGACTCGATAAGCTCCTCCTGACGCGACTCGATCTCGTCGGCCATCTTTGTAAATGCCGACCGCATAAGCTCTGAGATATTATCGTCCTTTTTAATTTGCTGAATGGCGTCATATTCTCCCTTCGCCACCCCTTCGGCTGCCCGCTGAACATATGCGAGCCGATCCATAACCTGTTTCGCTTGCCAACTAAATACGCCCACAATGAGGAGTGAGAGACATATCATGACCCCAATGGGCATATAGAGAATGTGAGAAAGAGCTTTATCAATGCGAACTTTTTTTTCAACAAGAAGTTGCTGCGCGAACGAGACAAGTGATGCTCCAAGATTTCTTGTACGCGTAAGATCCGTTTCCTCACCATGCGCTAAAGTACTCAAGTGTGACTTATACTCTTTCATCTCTCCCATAAAGCGGTTAACGGACTTTTGCCCTTCAATATCAACCATTGTATCATAAAGTATTTGTATCGTATTTTCTGTTTGCTCAAGATAATTCAAAGCTTCTTTAATACTGTCAGGTTCAGGATAAAAAATGAAATTCTTTTCATAACGACGAATCTCAAGAATATCTGAAAGAACATCATGAAATTCATCCAAAACAACAAGTCTATCCCGAAAACTTACAATATTCCACCAGTACATCGCAGAATTGAACGCCATAAAACTGAGGAATGCCAGCAAGAAGACAATGATCTTTATTCGAATGGTTCGCATAGCGGAGTTCCTGGCCACGTGTCGAATATCGAGGCCGGCCTTGCTCCCCGATATCGCCAAAATCGACCAATCTTTTGCAAAAAACGCTCCATACACAACGTAAATTTTCGCAATATTTTCCGAAATGATCTTGTCTACACAGCTCACACGAAGAATTTCGTAGAATATGCACCGCGTTCTTCTTACCGCGGCCCCCCTGGTTTTTCTTCATGTCCGATCATGGTATACAGTGCAGCAGTACCACCGGTTATCGGGCCCTTCACAAAACAACATACGACCGAACGTATGATCACCACGACAAAGGAGATAAGTCATGCAGCTTCTCGCCTTCAACGGGAGCCCTCGCAAGAAAAAATGGAATACGGCCACGCTCCTGGAGCACGTCGTTGCCGGCGCTCAATCCGCTGGAGCGCAGGCCGAGTGTATCCAGCTCTACGACCTCAACTTCTCCGGGTGTATCAGTTGTTTTTCCTGCAAACGAAGAAATCGCAAGCAAAACGGCGTGTGTGCTGTTCAAGATGAGCTGACACCACTCCTCGACCGTATTCACAATATTGATGCGCTTGTCATCGGCTCTCCGGTGTATTTTGGAACGGAAACGGCGTCCACTCGCGCATTTCTGGAACGATTGATGTATCCTTTCATGAACTTTGATGATCGGGGTAAAACCTATTTCCCCCGATCCATTCCCACGGGCATGATCTATACCATGAACATTCCGGAAAGCCGGTTCGCCGAGTTGGGTTACGGTCCGCAATTCGAGAAAACCCGTACGTATCTCGCGCATGTTTTTGGATCATGCGAGATGTTGCTGTCGACAGACACGCTGCAACACACGAATTATGATACATACGAATATGGCATGTTCGACAAAGACGCCAAAGCCAAACGCCATGAAGACGTTTTCCCTCAAGACTGTCAACACGCCTATAATCTTGGTCGACGGCTTGTCACCAACACATGATCTTCTTTTGACGCGACACACTTACAAATGAAAGCGGCGGATGAGTCTTTCATTCCGTTCGCCGTTCGCCACAAAAGGAGACACGCATGCAGTCCCGTGAGACACATGAAGAACGACTTGAGCATCCATCTCACAATGACAGCTTCTTCTTTCGCCAGTGGTATCGAATATGGATAATATGGGCCGTCCTCCTCTTCGTAGGAGTCACATTCCCTCACTTCATCACACAAATGGTTTTTCTCGGGATATCACTGTTTCTTTTTGGATATGGTGCATACGATGCTTTGATCACGGGCAAAGTTCGTATGCGTACCCACGTCTATCACCGCAACAGTGATCCTATTGCGTACTGGCTGGGCGTTGTGGGGCAAGTGATCGTGACAAGTCTTATTGGCTGGGCTGCATTGCAAAGCTTCTTCTAAAAACACAACTCACGCATCGCGTTCTTCCCCACCTCAAAAAGAGGAGTAGATATTCTCCAGAAAGAAGCGGGACCGAGGGGAACGTACACACCATATGGCACCCCGCCGCTCTCGGAGAAAAATAATCGTGTATCAGAAGAAAATTTGTGGTTTTTTCGGTTCACTAAAATTCTTCACGAGCCATGCGCGAACTTTTTCCACTCGGGGAGCGGTCATCTTGCGGGCCTGAGTCGGACACTTCTTCACACAAGCACAGCACGCGATGCACTTTTCCGCATTGGTCTCAACACTCTCCCCAATGGTAATGGCTCCGGTTGGACACATTACGACACAGTCACCGCACAACGAGCACAGCGTGGTATCAAGTTCCGGACAAATCGGATCCAAGACCGTAATGTCTTTATACGGACGATTCCCGGGAATAGCGACTGGATCAAGTTCGGCCGCGTTATCGACAGAACGCAATGCATCACTAATGAGTGCTCCAAAGTCTCTTGCAGCCACAAAGTCATCAATGCCAGGTCGTCCCTCGGCGACCGGGGTCGCTTTTGTGGAGTAGGAATGTTCGCCGATAAAAGCGGCGGCTGCCACAACGGGCATATCCAGCTCGGCAACAAGATCTTCCAGCTCGACAAGAGCGTCTTCAAAAGCGCGGTTTCCATACGTGACAACCAAAACCGCGGGGAGTCCCGCTGCCCTAAGACGGGCAAGCCGACGCACGGCAGGCGCGGGGACACGGCCGCCATACACAGGCACCCCAATCACGCACACATCCGTATCGAGATGTAACGGCTCGTCACGTTCCATGGCAAAGGGAGTCAAGTCGATAGCCTGAATATGATCCGCTCCCATTCCTTCAGCTATGGCCGAAAGAAGCCGCTGTGTTGAGCCAGTTGGCGAAAAAAATACTGTTGCAACCGATGCGATTTCCATATGTCTCCTCGTACGCGTGTTGATATAACTGCGAGAACACAATCATGGGGTCTATCCCCAAAGCCGACTTTTTTCTTTATTATTTGTCCTCTCCTCGACAGGCTGCCAATTCGAGACCTTCTCCCGGAAAAACAAGTTTGTCCTCCTCGGGAAAGGGTTCAGGCTTTGGCCAGACATGCGGAATAGGATTGGCTCCCTCTTGAGCAAGTGCACTTGGGTTGGTATCGGCGGTTCCAGGACATGAACGAGGGTCTTGACCAGGAACGGGATAACTGAACTCAATGGGAATATTGTGGGGATCGAACGCGTACAGAGACAAAATGAAGCCATGATCAATAACTTCGGAAGCCCAAAAACCGGCAGCTTCAAGTTTTGCTTTGATATCGTACAGATCGTCGCGCTGGGCGACGCTCAGGGAAACATGATCAAATGCTATGGGCCCTGTAATGGGAGCACCATGATCGCGTTCGGGGATAGGTTCGACATCAGGCCATTCGAAAAAGGCAATCATGTCATGCGGAGACAAGGAAAAAAAGTAGTGACGATACCCTGGATGACCAAGCCCGGCTACCAGAGGGCAGCCGAGCAGATCACGCCAAAATCGAATGGTGGTGTCCATATTCGGGGTTACCATGGCCAGATGGTTGACGCCGGTAAAAGGACCCATGGACGCCTCCTTTTTGAATTTCGTTCTACATACCAAGACTTTGCAGATAGAGATGACCGGAGAAGACAAGTTCAGCCGAACCTTTGAGAAAGACATTGCCATCCCATAAGGAAACTTCGAGCTTTTCTCCACCCGACGTCGTAACAATAGCGGCATTGTCTGTCAGTCCCAGGGCATGAGCCACGATAACGCTTGCGCATGCACCAGTACCACACGCATAGGTTTCATCTTCAACACCTCGTTCGTAGGTGCGCAATGAAACATGCGTACTGTCTTCAACGCGAATAAAATTCACGTTTGTTCCAGCCGGAGCAAAACGTTCATGGAACCGGATGGCACTTCCCGAAGGCTTGATGTCGAGTTCCTGCAGATTGTTTTCTACAACAACAGTATGCGGCACTCCGGTATCGACAAAATGGACGGTCATCGGTTTGCCGTCAACAACGATATCGATATTGAGCTGCTGTTTTTGCGGCGGGGTCAGCTGCACTTTCACCTGGTTCGTACCGGGATAGACAACAGCCTTGATGGGGCCGGCATCACTGAGAAACGAATGCTCGGCCGGGGCAATACCAAGAAGATATGCGAGACGAGTGGCACAACGGGAACCGTTACCGCACATTTCGGCGCGGGAACCATCCGAATTGAAAAAGTGCCACATATAGTCGACACCACTCCCTTGAGGAGCATGATCGAGAAAAATGAGTCCATCCGCTCCGACACCGAACGCCTTTCGGCAAATACGCTTCGCCCATGTCGGCATAATATCCGGTGCAACGGCTAATTCGCGATTGTCGATAATGACAAAATCATTGCCGCACCCTTGGAGCTTGTAAAACGGAATTCGCTCTCCGAGTTCGCTGAACCCTTCAGGCTGCATAAAGAAACTCCTTCATCATCGTTTTATGATTGTCCTAGGGCGTGTTTCTAAATAAAATCCTAGACATTGAGATTGGTTATAGCATTGTATCCAGATGAGTCGCCACAACATTTCAGACGATCTATGGCAGCGCTTCCAGCCTTTTCTTTGCCCACCTCGCCAAGAACGGCGAGGTAGACCACCCAAAGATGCCCGACTTATGTTCAACGGCATCGTGTGGGTTCTCCGTACCGGTGCCCCATGGCGTGATCTCCCAGAGGAATTTGGCCCCTGGCAAACTGTTTATAAACGGTTCAATGCTTTGGCCAAGTCTCATATTTGGCAAGAAATTCTTGCTACTTTTTCCCGAGAAGCGGATCTCGAAGTGATTCAT
>NZ_AUBP01000026.1 GCF_000429305.1 Desulfovibrio inopinatus DSM 10711 | reverse complement strand
GAAGGCGTCAAAACCTCACACCTGAAGCAGAAAAAGATTTTCTTGAGCCATTTTTCCAAAAAGCAAAGGAAGGAGGAATCCTTGTCGTAGCCGAGATACATCAGGCCCTCGAACAACGACTTGGGCGAAAGATTCCTCTTTCCTCAGCCTACAACCTCTTGCACCGACATGGCTGGCGAAAATTGGCTCCCGATAAACGTCATGTAGCGGCGGATGTCGAGGCGCAAGAGGCTTGGAAAAAAAACTCAAATTCATAGTCCAAGATAACACACAAGGATGGCAAGAAGATCTCCCGCTGAGACTCATGTTCCAAGATGAGGCACGATTTGGCTTGATTTCTGAATCTCGGCGTTGCTGGTGCCCCAAACCGGAAAGACCAATATGTAAAACAATGATTTCTCAACAATATACCTATGCTTATTCAGCTGTAAGTATCTTGGAGGGAAATATAAACAGCCTCGTTCTTCCATATGTCAATACATCATGCATGCAAATCTTCCTGAACGAAGTGAGTTCGCGTTATCCGAATGAACGCATCCTTGATCATTTCATGGAATATCAAACTCATTATACAACCACCATATTCTCCAGAACTCAACCCCGTGGAGCATATATGGGACGAAGTAAAAGAAACATACTTTCACAATAGAGTATTTGATGATCTTGCCAGCTTGGAAAATCATCTTGTCAGCTCACTCTCAAATCTTGAGACTGACCATAAACGAGTCAAATCCATTGTAGCTTGGCAATGGATCATTAAAGCTATTTCGAATTAGAATTGGAATTCTATCCTCTCACTCTTGGTGTGATGAGGCAGGAAATACAAAACGGGAACGATACAGAAAAATCGTTCCCGTTTTGTATTAGTGAAGAGGGGAGATTATTGTTGTGCTTTATTTTTCGGGATTTTGCCGATGACATTGTCTTTGATCCAATGCAAATCGAACCATTCAATGGGTTGGACTTGCAGACCATGGACAAGCACACCGAAGTGAAGGTGATCACCGCCAGCCATACCCGTGACGCCGGTATTCCCGATGATATCACCGCGATTGACATGGTCTCCCTCTTTGACGCGAATTTGGCTCAAGTGGGAATACAAGGTTTGCAGACCAAGGCCATGATCAATAACAACACAATTTCCGTAAATTCCGTATGGGGCGGCCATGACCACAATACCATTGTTGGCTGCTGGAATTTCGGCCTGCTCCAATGACGCAAGATCGAGTCCCATGTGGGTTTGTTTGTCGATCTTTTTCCCCTTGTAATAATAGTCGCGATGGTCTCCGAATTGAGCGCGGGGTGCTGCATTGGGTAAACGGAGAAAATCTCCTTCCCAAAGCATAGTGGGGGCGGTCTTCTTACCAATTGCAAGGAGGCCGCTCACATTCTGGGCACGCATTTCATTGTTCACCTTGATAAAGACATCAAGGAGGTCTGTTTGATTCGGAAAATCCGCCTGAAATTGAGGCATTTTGCTCTGAAGAAAGCCATCGGAAATGTTGATGCGATCCTGCCGGAATTTTTTCGGAATGCCTTGGTGACGAAACGATGTAGATCGGGTGTTGCCAGCGACATCCGTTGCCGTGACAACGGGATTGAAATCTTTGGGATCCATATCCATGGGGAAGGGGAAGAAGCAGTAATACAGTCCGTTACTCTGTAAGAAACCGGGGTAGAATTCATTCCCTAGCCTGATGCCTGATGAATCAACATCCTCACTGACCGTGTACACGATAAAGCCCGTCCCGCCTTGTCGAACATTGTGGGCCAGCGACAGGACAGTGACAGCAGGTGGACGATTGTCCAATGTCATGGGTTTGACAACACGCGCGGTGTTTCCTTCGCCAAAATTAAAGATAGAGCCGTCTGTCGCCGTGACGGTCAGATCGAATTCGCCTTCACGCAAGGCGACATCCCCGATGGAAAATGTTTCGGCAACTTTTTTTACCGGAGGGGTAAACGTGCGTTCGAAAACAGTCGCCGTTGTCTGACCTTGCGTGACTGTCGCGCTGACACTCTTGATGCCGGAAAGCGGATCTTCAGCTTCGATGGTAAACGCTTTCTTCGTTGAAGCCGTCGTAATGTCAGGGCGTAAGTAGACTTGGGGTTTTTCGCGGTCCCCCATGAAATAGTAGACTCCAAGGCCGGCCAGGCCAAGGAAGAGAAGCGTAAATAAAAAGATAATTGTTTTCATATAAACATCATCCTTGCTTGCGGGTCATTACGGCTCTGCCAGATGCTAACCGTACGAACGGGGGGGCTTCCGGCGAGAATGGAAAAGCGCGAAGAACGCGCTTCATGGGACGTTTTCAAAGTCACATTGAGAAAGATACTGTTTCCGCTTTGCCCTGACAAGGGGAGGCCTGAAGGAAACTGTGTTCTCTTTATCCGCTGTAGATCACGTTGTATAGGTTTTATTGATGGGTTAACGCGATAACTATCAATAGAATTGACGGAAAGAGGGTGAAGGCGTAGAAGCTAACTGAAACTCTCACATATTAAGCCCGTTTAATATCAAGGAAAAAGAGCTTCAAGCTGTACCTTCTGCAAGCCACAACGCCGACGATTTGGAAAAATGTGAGAATTCAAAGAGTTGGCTTTATAACGCTGACAACTGTTTGTGCGGTTGCCGGCAAGCGTCTGAAGGAGGCGGGTAATGAAACGTCGTGATTTTGTGAAATTATGCACGGGTACCGTCGCCGGCTTCGGTGTTTCCCAGATGTTCCATCCTGGACTGGTGAAAATGCTGGAAGCGGCAACGGGACCGGGCAAGCCCCCGGTCGTATGGATTCAGGGCCAGGGCTGCACCGGATGTTCCGTGTCGTTGCTCAACAGTTTAAATCCGTCGATTGCTGATGTGGTGCTCAAGGTAATCAGCCTTGAATATCACCCGACCGTCATGGATGCCGAAGGGGGCGTTGCGTTCGGTCATTTGTTTGAAATCGCCGAGAAGTTTGAAGGCAAATTCTATCTTGCCATCGAAGGTGCTATTCCGGTTGGGGAAGACGGTCATTTCTGCATCGTTGGCGACTACAATGAAAAAGAATTTACCATGGTCGAAGCCATTAAAGCCATTGCGCCGAAGGCTGCTGGTGTCATGGCTCTCGGCACGTGTGCTGCCGGTGGCGGTATTCCGGCTGCAGAAGGCAACCTGACGCAATCAATGTCTGCGTCGAAGTTTTTCGAGCAAGAAGGCATTAAAACGCCGTTGATCAATGTGCCTGGCTGCCCCCCTCATCCTGACTGGATGGTTGGCACCTTGGTCCACCTCTTGACCAAAGGCATTCCCGAACTTGATGCTCAGGGGCGTCCGACCATGTTCTTTGGTGAGCTCATTCACGACAACTGTCCTTACCTTAAATACTTCGAAGAAGATGTCCGGCAGACAACCTTCACCGAGATGAAAGATACATCTTGTCGCGCCGACATGGGCTGTAAGGGCCCCTTGGCCAGCGCCGATTGCTACAAACGTCGTTGGAACAATGGTGTCAACTGGTGTGTTGAAAATGCCATTTGCATCGGCTGCGTCGAAACGGATTGGCCCGACGGTTATTCGCCGTTCTATGAGCCCGTTGTTTAAGATTTGTAAATCTCTTTTGGACATACAACGTCTTGGAACAACACTGTCGGTAACGTAGCGATAAGGAGAGTATTCATGGCGACGAATGTAGCCCATCCCATGCCGGAAGCTGACGGCAAGGTGAAAATCACCATCGACCCGTTGACCCGGGTTGAAGGCCATCTCAAAGTCGATGTTGTGGTCAAAGACGGGAAAGTGGTCGATGCCTGGTGTACCGGCCCCATGTACCGCGGTTTTGAAAATATCCTCATCGGTCGCGACCCCCGGGACGCCTCCCAGATCGTACAGCGTATCTGCGGCGTGTGCCCGACCGCTCATGCCACAGCATCGAGCATGGCACTTGATGATGCCTTTGGCATTAAAGGGAAAATCACGACGAACGGACGCATTGCCCGAAACCTCATTTTCGGTGCCAACTACTTGCAGTCTCACATCTTGCATTTTTATCATCTGGCTGCTCTTGACTATGTTAAAGGCCCGGATGTTGCTTTTTTTGTCCCCCGGTACGAAAATCCCGACCTCCGTCTTCCTGAAGATGTGAACAAGGTCGGAGTGGATCAGTACCTCAAAGCCTTGCGCATGCGTGAAATTGCTCACGAATGTGTCGCGTTGTTCGGCGGTAAAATGCCGCACGTTCAAGGGATCGTTGTTGGTGGTACCACCCAGATTCCGACCAAAGACGCGTTGGCCGCTTATCTTGCTCGCTTCAAAGAGGTCGCCGACTTCATTGAAACCGAATACGTCCCTACGGTCTATCTCGTCGGTACGGTCTACAAAGATCTGTTCAGCACGGGTATTGGCTACAAGAACTGCATTTCCTACGGCGTTTTCCCAGAAAACGACGAAATGACCGAGTACCTGCAGACCCCCGGCGTGTACACTGACGGCAAAGATAGCAAGCTTGATCCGGCTCTGATCAAGGAATACGTCAAGTACTCCTGGTACGAGCAAAACACCACCGGCCTGAATCCCACAGAGGGACAGACCGTTCCGCAAGTTCACAAAGAAGGTGCATACAGCTTCGTCAAAGCTCCTCGTTACGCTGAACGTCCCCACGAAGCCGGCCCGTTGGCCAGAATGTGGGTCAGCAACCATGAGTTGAGCCCTGTCGGCCAAAAACAGCTGAAAGACCTGTATAATATCGAAGCCAAGAAGTTCCGTGACCTTGGCGATTTGGCATTCTCCATCATGGGTCGCCATGTTGCCCGCGCCGAAGAATCCTACCTCGTTGCGCAGGCCATGAAGCGTTGGATGAAGGAAGTCAAAGCTGGTGCGGAAACTTATGTGAAAGCTCCGGTGCCCGATTCCGGCGAAGGTTTGGGCATGACGGAAGCTCCTCGTGGTGCTCTTCTGCACTACATCAACATCAAGGGTAAAAAGATCAATAACTACCAGGCCGT
The DNA here is from genome assembly GCF_000429305.1 of Desulfovibrio inopinatus DSM 10711. Taxonomy (NCBI): domain Bacteria; kingdom Pseudomonadati; phylum Thermodesulfobacteriota; class Desulfovibrionia; order Desulfovibrionales; family Desulfovibrionaceae; genus Desulfovibrio; species Desulfovibrio inopinatus. The sequence goes on along the minus strand of NZ_AUBP01000026.1, from coordinate 123,062 downwards.
TCCCGCGACGATTTGGAACAACTGTCCTCGTGACGACATGGGCCAGCGTGGCCCGGTCGAAGAGGCGCTGATCGGTGTTCCTGTTCCGGATCCGAAAAACCCTGTCAACGTAGGCCGCCTCGTGCGTGCCTTTGACCCGTGACTTGGTTGTGCCGTGCACGTGCTGCACGCTGAGACCGGCGAAACCACCGAAATCGTTATCCAGAAGTAAGCGCAACGCGTTGCGTTCTCAACAAAGGGCCGGAATTCCGGCCCTTTGTTTTTGGGGAAGAGAGATGTTTCCTTGTGGAAAGCCAGCGTCTCCCCCTCTTCCATAAATTGTATTCACGCGATAGGGGGAGAGAGCGCAGAGCAGAGACGTCATGAATTGGCTGTGATTGCTTTGATACGGCGATGACAAACGAGAAGAAAACAAGAAAAAGCATTTACCGTGTGGTTTTTCTTGGGAGAAAACATGAAGAAATTGCTTGTACTTGGAATCGGCAACCTGTTGCTTTCAGATGAAGGGGTAGGTGTCCATGCCGTGAAAGCGCTCATGGAAGAACGTTGGCCAGATGACGTCGATTTGCTTGAAGGAGGGACGTTCACTCAGGATATCTTTTATATCTTCAAGAATTACGAAAAGCTCCTCGTTCTCGATTGTGTGCGTGGGAGTAATGGTCCAGGCACCATCTATCGTTTGAGTGAAGACGATATTATTAAGGATGAGAGTCAGAACTTGTCCGTACATGATATTGATATGCTTGATTCATTGCGTATGGCCGAGTTGATGGGACATAAACCGCAGATGCGTGTCGTCGGTATGGAACCCTTGAAGATTGATTGGGATATGGAAATGACCGACCCTATCAAAAAAGTTTTTCCAGAATTTCTTGAGATCATCCGGCAGGAGATTCGGACTATGCTCGAGGATTGAAGGGCTAAATAGCGCTATGTGGGAAGAGTGAGGTCTTTGATGAAGCCCAAGGCTCGGCAATAGGCCTCGCTCATATTGAGAGGCGGTGAACCGTATTGCTGTGCAAGGCGGTCAAGAGTGTCGAAATCACCGCTTTCGAAACACGTTGCCATGGTGAGCCAATCGCACATGACGCCGCATGATCCGGTCAACGCGTCTTTGATCGTATTGGTTACCGGAAGGCTTGCGACAAGCGTTTCCATGGGAACATCGAGCATTGCCTCAAGCATTGAGAATAATCCTAACAAATGCCACGATTCTGCTTCATGGGCATTGGCCCCCATAGTGAATGCCATTTCCCGAAGAAAGCGTCCTCGAACCAAAGCCATATAGGCAAGTTCCGATGTTTTTCCCGGTGGAGTCAAATCGGTAAGAACAACCAACCATAACCACGCTTTTACAAGATCCCAACCGAGGAGAAGCACGGCTCGTTTTATCGATGAGACGGTTTGTTTCATTCCAAAATGCACGGAATTGACAAAGGTAAACAGCCGATAACTCAGTGAGACGTCGGTTTCTATAACGTGAGACAACGCCTCAAAATCGGGTTCGGGAGACGAGAGTACGCGGGTCAGACTCAATCTGGCCACTTGTCCGGCAGTGAGCTTTCGGCCGGGGACAATCGTCGGTTCTTCAAAAAAGAATCCGTGAAAGTACGTAAAGCCAAGATCATTAATGGCGTCGAAATGACGCTGTGTCTCTACACGCTTGGCTCCGAAGACGCTGTATTTGGCCGTGTCCATGATGGACATGATTTGGCGCGGTGTTTTGGATAAAACATCGATGAACACCACGTCGACGAAATCGAGAAGAGAGGCCGCATGTTCTTGCCCGGAATAGGCATCGAGAGCCACGCCATATCCTTTTCTTTTCAAGGCGCGGATGCTAGCGATATATGCCTCGTTAAATTTGATATATTCTCCAATAGTTATTATCGTATTTTCTGCAGGTAATGTGAGCGGCAAGTCATGCATGATCGTATTTTGTGTAAAGTGAATGCATATTTTTTTGCCAGGGGCTCCTCGACGTTGCGGGCTGGAGAGAGCGTTTTCGATAACACTGAGCGTGGCGAGATCATCATCCGAATAGTCGGCCTGGATGGATTCCCGTCGGTGGCGATATAACAATTGATAGCCCCAAACGGATTGATCCCGAGTGAAGATGGGTTGTCTAGCGAAAAATGTGTTAATATAATGTATAGTGTCGGGGGCTGTTGGCATGCCGTTCTCCACAGTATGATGCGGCTGATTAATCTGGCTTTTAAAAAAGGATGCGGTTACAGCGCGTCCAACGAGACATTGATTCCGGTAAAGGCGAATCCGAAGAACGATAAACCGGAGGAGCAGTCATGTCCATGTTTCAGAAAAAGCTTGAATCGGCTGCAGGCCATCCTCAAGGCAACGACCTGACCGCGGACCGTGTGTATCGTCGTTCTCAGGATATGGTGTCAAAATATATGAAGCGCCAGAGACCAGTTCTCGATGACGAAACCATGGCCTTCATTTGCCGGCAATTGCGCATTGGCGTGTATGATCCGGATATGTATCCATTGGCACCGACCATGTCGACCTTGTTGACTGAAACCATGGCGCGGGAACAACGAGCCGTTGTGCTGAAGAAAGACCGAGAAAAGGTCTATGTCGCCATGGCTGACCCCATGAATACCCAGGCATTGGATATCATTGAGACAACCACCGGTCTCAATGTGGAGCCTGTCTATTGTCCCAATGCCTCCCTTACCCAGCTTCTCGACGCGGTATATCCGCAGAAAACAAAAGACAAAGACGAACCAGGAACTGCACTTGACAGTGAAGAGGAGACTCCTCACCGTTCCGAAACTCCCAAGATGGATGTTACCCCATCGTGGCGTCGAGTGAAGGAATCGGGAGAGGCGCTTCATGGTTTCGGGATGGTTGGATATTATCAACGATCCACAACCCATCCGATTGGGAAGGATCTCACCAAGATGATTCGACGCGGCATGGAATCTCATGCCCGAAGTATAGAAATTATATCTTCCGATCCTCCGGTCGCTCGTTTTTGCTTGTCGGATACGAGTGTGACCGAATTGCCCGTACAGCAGGCTTCGCGTCTTGTTGCCGTTGTCCAGGCTGAAATTGGTCTGGATGTTGCGTGGGGTAATCCTTCTCATGAGCATACTGTGCTCATGGAAACTGATGGAGAGCATATCCCTATCCTTCTTGCCGGAGCAATCACCCCGCAGGGGGGGCTTCGTCGGCTTGTTTTGCCTGTTGAGCGAAGCGGAGTTGTCGATCCGGAAGAACTCGGTTTTGATGCGGAAGAAAGTATCGCATTAACAGGCTGGTCCGTCTCTCCGGAAGGTTGCGTTCTTCTTGTTTCTCCGGCGATCTGGTGGCAGCGCGAAGTCCAATTCATGCTTGCTGCAAAAGCGGCTATGTCGGGTCGGAATGTCGGATGTCATGCTGGTCGCCGATGGATGGAGTTTGCCACCTCCGAACCTCGATTTGATGACCTCTTCTCGGGGCGCTATGACGTTGTGTTTTCTGAAAGCGTTAAACATGCTGCTCGAATTGACGCACTCACTGCAGCAAGTCTGTCTGGCACAAGTTCAATTATACATGTCACGGGACTCAATGCCGCTCATGGGTTGCGTCGTCTCGTGCACGCCGGTGCCGATGTGGAGTTTCTCGAACAGGCGATTCGCCTCATTGTGGTTGGACGAGATTTTCGACGCAATTGTCCACATTGTTTACGCCGCGCTCCCATAGACGAAGAGACAGTCAAGCGCCTCCCTGAAGCGCTTCATGATATCGACGGCATGAGTGAAAGCCCTGGTTGTGACCGCTGTCAGGGCACGGGAAGCCTTGGACGCATTGCTGTTGCCGAAGTCATTCAACCAACACTGTTCGGCCAAGATATACACGCGATGCTCAACGCAGAACTTCCGCCACCACCTCTTTCTACGCCTCTTGAGACGAAAGCGCGAGAGCTTGTGAAGAATGGGCGAATTCGTGTGAGGGAGTATGATGGGGTGGGGTGAAGTGTGTGAGTAGAATTTAAGGAGATTGAGCAATACAAAAGCGCGGGCGTCAGAGGGAATCTGATGCCCGCGCTTCAATACACTCTGAAAGGCTCTGCTACTTCTTCGCCTTTGCTATCTCTTCAACGATGTAATCGAAACGCTGCGGTGGGGCGGCGCCGCGGATGGAGACGCCGTCGACGAGGTAGGTCGGGGTACCGTCGAAACCGAACTGGCGTGCTTCATTGGTGTCTTGGGTAAGTTGTTTGTCAATGGCCGGATCTTCCAGGTCTTTTTGGAGTTGATCCATATTGGCACCGGCTTCTTTGGCAATTTGTTTTAATGCTTCATCGCCTTGTTGTGCGATTTGGGCTTGTTTTGCGAATGCAAGGTCATGGAACTTCCAGGCCATGGCCTGGTCTTGACGAGCAATCGCTTCAAAGTAGCGAGCCGCTTCTTTGGCTTCATCGCTCAACACGAAATGCTTGAAGAATACACGGTATTTGTCTGGGGACTGCGCCAGTAATGCTTTGATGGATTGGGCGCCTTTGGCACAATATCCACACAGAAAACTGGAATATTCCACAATCGTGACGGGAGCGTCTTTTTTCCCAAGGAAGGGACGAGAATCATCGATTTTCGGTTTGAGCGGATTCTTGATTTCCTTCGCCATAAGCGCTTTGACTTCGTTTTCGCGCTTTGCGTTGACGCCTTGTTCGACGATTTCAAAGACCTTCACGTTGTTTTCACGCAGGACATCAAGAATAATTTGCGGATTTTCTTTGAGGATAGTGGCGATTTGATCCTTGAGGTCGTTATCGGCTGCGCATGCACCAAGAGGAAAAGCAAGCGCAACGATGACGAGCAAGGTCAGGCACCAGAGACGAATTTTCATAAGATGCATTCCTTGGGTTGGCGTTGGTTCCTGGTCGTGTTTGCACGACACGAGGAAGCGTGCGACATAAATTAAAGGCCGATGAGGCATTGGTAGATGTCCTCGAACACGGACTTGGGAGTGGAAGCTCCTGAAGTCATACCAATTTTGGTAACCTTGGCGAGTTTGTCAAGAGGGAGGTCTTTGCGTGTTTCCACATGGACACATGGTGTACCCTGTGCTTGAACCACTTTTGCCAAGCGTCGAGTATTGCCGCTGTTGAATCCGCCGACAACAACCATGAAATCCACTTCGTGCGCTAATGCCACGGCTTCTTCCTGACGACGCTTGGTCGCATCGCAGATCGTATGGAGCACGATGACGTCGATGTCTTCGCGTTGGTTGAGCTTCTGCGCCATGGTTTCAAAACGTTCACGATCTTGCGTGGTTTGCGCTGCCAGGCAATAGCGATCATCGCGAGAAAACGCAAAAGAATCGAGTTCTTCTTCACTCCCGAAGACAAACGCTCCGGCGTGAGCATAGCTCAAAAGTCCTTTGACTTCAGGATGTGTTTCTTCTCCAAAAAGGAGTAGGATGCGTCCGTCGTCAGCTTGACGCCCAATAAGGAGTTGCGCCTTTTTTACTTTGGGACATGTTGCATCGACAACATTGAGATTTTGAGCTCGGAGCCGTGCTTCCACCTGCTTGGGAATCCCATGTGCACGGATAACGGTTGAGGCGCCTTCCGGAATGGTTTCGTGGGAATCCGCTACGAACACTCCGCGTTTCGCGTAATCCTCCAGGACGAGGGGATTGTGGATGATGGGACCCAACGTGTAGATGGAATTTTGCGACTGATTGTTTTCGACAAGAGAATCCAGCTTGTTTAAGGCGAGGTCCACGCCCATGCAAAAGCCAGCGTATTTGGCGCGAATGACTTCCATGCATTCTCCGCTTGTTTTTTCCGGTTAATGACGCGGCACACCGTACGCTTGCTTGGGGTGTGATGCAATGTTTTCGAGAAGGATGATGCAACCTTCTCGTGGTGTTTGACGGCCAACATCCCTCGTCGTATGAAGCGCCAAATCTTTGTTTAATGAGATGTGAAAGTCATGAAAAAGCCTGAAATTCTTGGTCCTGCCTTGTTCTCTCGATTATTTGAGCTTGTTTGGCGACCGATTGCTGACCGGCCGTGGTGGGTAATTGGTGTTGGTCTTTTTCTGGCTTTGCTTGCCATCGGGGCGGCTGCGGGCTTCTTGCGTTTGGATAGCAACCAGGATCATCTTGTTTCCCCTGAGATTCCATACCAGCGCCGCTATCTCAATGCTTTGGAAAATTTTGGAGATCAAGAATACCTGTTTGTCGTCATTCAGACCGGGAAAAATCCGAAAGGGATGGAACAGGCAAAACAATTTGCAGACCATCTTGCCGGTCTTCTCTCTCGCCGGCCGGATATCATCAGTGAAGTACGGTATCGAGTTGGTGAACAAGATTTCAAAAATAAAGCCTTGTATTTTGCTCCTCTCAAAACGGTAGAGTCGTTATCTGATGGTATTGATACGATGGCTCCATTCGCTCGTGTCTATGGCCGGGACCCCTCGCTCGCGCATTTTTTCGATGAGGCAGCACAATTGTTTCTGTCTCCCCCCAAGAATGCGGCGAAAGTTCGGCTTGAAGACATAACGCAAGCGACACAACCTCTTGGTCGCCTTCTTGATGCGATGCAACACGCCCTGTCACAAGGGAAGGTATCTCCCTCCACATTTTCATTCATGCCCCAAAGTGGGACATTTCATTATTTTTTTACGCACGATAACGCCTTGCTCGTCATGAAAGTTTTGCCGGTAAAAAATTTTGAAACGATGGATGTTGTCGGCGACGCATTGTCCTTCACTCGCACGGCTATTGATGCAACTCGTGTCACCTTTCCGGATGTTCATGTCGGGTTAACCGGTCGACCGGCACTCCATGCCGACGAGATGCATACAACAGACAAAGATATGACCCGCGCCTCCATCCTCGCCATCGTGTGCGTGGGAATCTTGTTTGTTTTGGTTCTCCACGGCTGGCTCCGGCCTGTACTTATTGTCGGAAGTCTTGTTGTCGGCATGGCTTGGACATTTGGGTTTGTCACGTTGAGCCTTGGTTCTTTGAATTTACTCTCGATTGTATTTGCTCTTGTGCTTGTGGGGATTGGTTCAGATTTCGGTGTCCACTTGGCTATTCGGCATATGGAAGAAACAGCTCGAGGTATTGAACCCAAAACCGCGATGAAGACGGCGTTGTTCGATACCGGACCGAGCATTGTCATGGGAGCGGTCACGTCGGTATGTGCGTTCTATACAGTTGTCGGATCAGATTTTACAGGTCTCGCCGAGCTTGGGCTTGTTGGAGGAACCGGTATTCTGCTTTGTCTTGTTGCAATGTTGACAGTTCTTCCGGCCCTGATGCTGGTCTGCACCTCAAAGAATCCTCCTGTGGGGGCAATGCTTCATCGCTTACCGTCCATGCGATTTATGCGACCGATATTCAAATATCATCGTGGATTGCTGCTTGTCATTGCCTTGGTGAGTTTTGCCGGTTTGCCTTTTCTGTATGACGTCCATTTCAGTTACAATTTGCTTGAGCTTCAGGCTGATGGATTGGAATCCGTACGTTTCGAAAAAAAACTTGTGAATTCGGCTGATGAATCGACCTGGTTTGCCATGTCTGCAGCAAACGATATTGACGGGGTCCAACGATTGGAGGCCGCGTTTCGTAATACACCCGGGGTGGCAAAAGTCGAAAGTGTTTTGGAGTATTTGCCAAAGCAGCAAGAAGAAAAAGAACGTTTGCTTCATAGAGCAGCACAAGCGCTTGCTGGCGTCACGGTGGCACCAGCCGTTGTCGGTGTAGACCCGGTTCAACTTGATGAGGCATTGATGTTCTTTCAGGGAGCATTGGAATCGCTCTCTGATAAACTTTTTGCCATGGCGGCTTCTGCTCCGTTAACCGCCGTGGCCGAGTTGATAGAGAAAGTTGAGGCGGTTCGGGATATACTCATCACCGATTCGGCCTCGGCATCTCGGCTTCAGGGACTCCAGACAACGCTTCGCAATGAATTTGCGGACACGCTGACGCATTTATTGCCAATGTTATCAACATCTCCAGCCGAGATCGATGATTTACCGGCTTCCATACGCGATTTGACCATTGGGAAGGATGGGCGATATTTGGTTAAAATCATGCCCAAAGACAATATTTGGCAGTTCGACAAGCTGACCACGTTTGTTGCGGCATTGCGAACAGTTGACCCTGATGTCACCGGCGTCCCCGTGGGAGTATATGAATCGTCGCAACTTATGCATCGTACATTTATGATAGCAGCGTTGACAACTCTTGTCCTTGTGGCGGGCATTTTGTGGGTGTATGAGCGCAATATTGTGGCTGTTGCCCTGAACTTGCTCCCGTTGGGTGTTGGACTTTTGTGGTTGTTGGAATTGATGGGTATAATCGGTATTCCATTTACCTTGGCGAACTTTTTTGCTGTTCCTGTTCTCATTGCCATTGGGGTTGATGGTGGAGTGCATTTTCTTGCTCGACACTCCAAACTTGGGCATGGACAATCACTTTTTGATACAGGAACACCAACGGCTGTTACGTTAAGTTTTGCGACAACAATGATTGGATTTGGAGGATTGCTTTTTGCGCATCATCGAGGTCTGGCCGGACTTGGTGCCATTATGGTGCTTGGATCCTTCACTTGTATGGCGGCGTGTCTTCTTGTGATGCCTGCTGTCTTTAAGGAAATTGATGCTCGAAAACGGCCGTATATGAAATGAAAATATATGGTACGATCAATGGTATAGCAGAGAAAGATACGACATATACAGAGGGCTTGAAGATGGAGAAAGAATGCTTGTGGAGCACAAGCATTTGACGCACCATGTGAAAGAAGGCGGAGTTTTATGGTGCCGGCAACAATGTCGCCTGCGGGTGCATGCAAACAGGGAGTAAAAATGGCGTTTTCATCACGAGTGATGGCATGGTTGGTCGCGGTTGTGTTCTTCACGTCAACGGCCTCGATTGCTTTGGCCAAACCGACTGATTTTGTCATGATCATGCCGGGGCAACCCGGAAGCACGGAAGAAGCAGCACCCGTCATGCAGGCGTTTGCCGAGTATTTAACGGCAAAGAATGATGGGAATTTTACCTATGCCGGAACCTATTTCAATGATCTTGTTCTGGCCAAAAGCCATTTGTCCAAAGTGAACCCGGGGTTTGGTATCGTTACGCTGGGTTACTACATGGAAAATGCTCGGAAACTGAATCTTGAGCCGTTGGCTGCGACGTTACCGCATGGCTATACATATGATGCGTGGTGGGTGCTGACCAAATCCAAGGCGATTGATAAGGATGCCGATTTTAAGGGGACTATGTTGTATACACCAAAAGCCGCTGCATGCTTGTTGCCTTTTCCCGTCCCTGTTCATTTTCATGGATCGGGTCGTCCTATGAAAGCGGCTCGTGACGTGTCTGCCGGTACATTGGACGGTATCGTTGCCACGAAAGTCCAGTACGAAGCCGGAAAGGCCTTGCCTGCGGTCAAGGATCTTATGCCGTATCTTATCACACCGCATCTCCCCAATTCGCCTGTTGTTACCTTTGGTGCCGTGTCTCCTGCGGCGGAATCGGCGGCTCGTGTCATGATGGCAATGCAGAAGGACCCGGAAGCACAAGATTTACTGAAATTGCTTCAAACCGCTGGTTTCGCACCTGCTGATCCGGCATTACCCGCATTTCGGTTGAATCCCGATGGCAGCTGTCCTCAATAAGTTCAGCGGGGGCACCGCGTTTGTTCTTGTTATGGCGGTCGTCGCATTGGTCGGGTGTGCTGGTCGAAAGGCACCGCCTCCGCCCACCATATCCACGGGAGAATTTGTGGATACGGCGCTTGGTCAAGAATCGATTTCCATGTGGCCAGGGTGTACAACGCAAGAGGTGCGACAATATCGGGATCAGGCGGAAGGCAATCCTGTCGATGCATTGAAAGGTGCAATGTGTCTGGGAGTCTGGGCACGTCACGGAGAGGATTTTGACAAAGCAGGGCAGGATGCCGCCTTAGGATTACGTTTGGCCCGTCGTGCTTTAGAGGTCAAGCCAGATAGTCCTTTGGCGCAGTATGTGACTGCCGCGCTGACCGGCTTATGGGCTGAACGATTTCCGCAACAAGGCCTCAAAGCTGTTCCAGAGATTGAACGTCTTGCCAAAGAAGCGGCACAGGCTTTCCCAGAACTTGATCATGGGGGACCTGATCGTCTTCTGGGAGAACTCTATCTCCGCGCACCGGCGTTTCCCGTGAGCATCGGTGATAGCGCATTGGCTGTTGAGCACTATGAAGCTGCTGTTGCTTTGGCTCCTCAATTTGCCCCAAATCGTCTGGGATTGGCACGGGCATTTCTTGAGGATGAACAGACAGACAAAGCCTGTATTGAGTATCATCGATTTCTGAAACTTGTTGACGATGGAAAACCCGACTATGGAGAAACGCCTCCTCAATCTTTGCGGCGAGCATGCCGTGAGTAGGGTGGCTCCAATAATTTCACAAGAGGGAGGGACAAAAGTCTCTCCCTCCTTCATTCTCACTGACATTTCTTATCAACTGAATTTTTTCATATCCACGGGGAAACTATGCGTGTTCTTGTAACAGGTGCGACCGGATTTGTTGGTTCCGCTGTGGCCAAACAAGCCGTGAAAAACGGGTATTCTGTTCGGTGTCTTGTACGTTCCTCCAGCCCACTTGATAACCTCAAAGACCTTGATGTGGAGACAGTACACGGAGATCTGACCGACGCTGACGCTGTCGCTCGTGCGATGGATGGAATAGAAGTCGTTTTTCATGTGGCTGCCGATTACCGTCTGTTTGTTCGTGATCCAAACCAGATGTATGCCGCCAATGTGGGCGGGGCGCGTCATGTGGTATTGGCAGCATTAAAAGCGGGAGTTGAGCGCGTGGTGTATACGAGTAGCGTCTGTACACTTCGACTTGATCCCGCGGGCAATCCCGTTGATGAAACCTCTAAGGCAACGCTTGCTGATATGATCGGCCATTATAAGCGATCCAAATTTCTGGCTGAACGGGAAGTCGATCGGCTGGTTCGTGAGCACTGTGCACCTGTCGTAACGGTAAGTCCCTCAACACCGATCGGGCCGAGAGATATCAAACCGACGCCGACCGGCGCGATTATCGTTGATACTTTACAAGGAAAAATGCCCGCTTACGTGGATACGGGCCTCAATGTCGTCCATGTTGACGATGTTGCTAAAGGACATTTATTAGCGCTCGAACGAGGTCGTGTCGGAGAACGCTATATTCTGGGTGGTGACGACATGATGTTATGTGAAATTTTATCGGAGATTTGCCGCCTGGGAGACTTACGCCCCCCTACGTGGCGTCTATCGCCCAATATGCTTATGCCTTTGGCCTACGTGTGTGAAACTGTGGCCCGTCTTCGTCGTCAAAATGAATGTCGGATTAATCGAGATGGGCTCCGTATGGCTAAGAAAAAAATGTTTTTTTCGAGTCGAAAAGCGCAAGACGAATTAGGGTATACACCTGGCCCGGCACATAAAGCCTTGGTTGATGCGGCGCAGTGGTTTCAGAAAAACGGGTATTGCCCCCTAAGCTGAAAACTGGCACTCTCTCTGCCTCCTCTTCCACCACCAAAAGAGATAAGGATGTCCTTGTGAGCATTCCAGCCATTCAGCAAGCCCGAATCGGGGGCTATATCCTCAAGAACATTGCCACTAGAACAAAACGGTTTCCACTGGTGCTTATGTTGGAGCCGCTTTTTGCGTGTAATCTGCAATGCAAAGGCTGTGGCAAGATTGCACATTCGCCAGAGGTGATGAAGAAACGACTAAGTTTAGAAGAATGTCTCGGATCGGCTGAGGAGTGCGGCGCTCCGGTGGTGTCTATTCCAGGGGGGGAACCTTTGCTTCACCCCGAGATGGATAAAATTGTTGCCGGGCTCGTGAAACAGAAGCGTTTTGTATATTTATGCACCAATGCACTGCTGTTGGAAAAACGGCTTCATGAATTTGAACCGTCTCCCTACCTGACGTTCAACGTGCATTTGGATGGACTTCGGGATCGTCATGACAGCTTGGTTCGACGCGAAGGGGTCTTCGATACGGCCGTTTCCGCTATCAAGCGGTTGGTTGCTAGAGGATATCGGGTAACGACCAATACGACGGTCTTTGCCGGAGATTCCGCCGAACGTCTGGCAACGTTTTTTGATACGGTCAGCGCGCTTGGCGTCGAGGGAATGACTGTATCTCCTGGATATAACTATGCCTCGGCTGACGATCAAGATGCATTTTTGGAACGCCAATCCACTACGGAGCTCTTTCGACGTATTTTGGAAATGAGCCATGGACGTGGCTGGCGGTTTAATCATTCAAGCCTCTATCTCGATTTCCTCGCAGGGAACCAAAACTACAGATGTACCCCGTGGGGTAACCCAACTCGAAACATTTTTGGTTGGCAACGCCCGTGCTATCTCCTTGATGATGGCTATGCCGAGAGTTTTCATACCCTTATGGAAGAAACGGACTGGGATGCTTATGGCCGCGGACATGATCGTCGCTGTGAGCAGTGTATGGTCCACTGTGGTTTTGAACCTACTGCTGTTCTCGATACAGTCGGTCACCCTCTCAAAGCTGCTCAGATCGCGTTACGCCGTCGATTGCGTTAAATCCACGCATTTCTCATATCGTATTCCCGTTATAAAAGGACTTTCCAGACCCGCCTCAACCCGTCAAGGGCTAAGGCGTAATCTTTTTGCATTCTCGGGAGTTTCCCAATAAGCCCGGGAGAATTGCATAATGCCGTAAAAACGCGCCAAGGACTGACGGTTCCTTGTTGTGTCAAACACGAGTTCATAGGCTCGGGTACGGTTCGATTGGCCGGGTCGCAGACCACACGGATGGATACAAAAGGACGGTTAGCTTCCTTGGCGGCTCGTGCCACACCTGCGGATTCCATGTCTACGGCAAGAGCGTGTGTCTTTCGGTACGCTGCTTCTTTGGCACTCGGGGTGCACAATGCGCTTTCACACGACAGAATATCCCCTAAAAAAAGGCGCGACGGATCCAGATCGCTTTTTTTTTGTGTGAGTTTTCTGAGAACTTCAGGGTTTGCCTGATAGTATTCTTTGGAATGCTGAGGTATAATAGATGACGATATAACAATATCACCTGGCAAAAGATGTGGGCTCAGTCCTCCTGCAACGCCAAAAACAACAATATGTGGAGCACCTTGAGAAAAAATACTTTTTGCACAGGCATAGGCATGACTCTGCCCGATACCGGCCCGTCGCACAGATACATGGCCTGTATGCATGTTCGACTCCCAATGATCCTCGTTGTTTTTATACCACTGTCTTAGATGGGGAACTGTGGCTGCCTCTGAGGCCATGGCGGTCAACATATAAAAATGAGGAGAAAGCGAAGCGTTTGTCATGGTTGTGTAGTCTCTGTACCGGTGGAATACCATGTTCTGTTGTTCTCGGAGCATACAATGTGAGGAGATCGTTTTGAGGGACAGATATCATTGCATGGAGCTGTGATTGCGCAGCCATCCCCTGTACGTTCACAGAATCATGACGGAAAAGAAGCTATAGTTCAAGGAGATTGCGTATAAAACACAAAATAATATCTCTCTGTATTTTTCCGGACAGTGAAAAGAGTGCTTGTACTATCAGACCCCAAAAATCAAAAGAGATTTTGGCTATGCGATGACACTTTTTGTTTGTTTAAAAAATATTTATCGATGAAAGTATACGAGTGCCTGAATGTATTGAGGCATAAGCAGTATATCGCGGAGGATGAAGTGAACGAAAGATGTACATTGTTTTCCAAGGCCATTTCAGGACGGAGCGTAAAGTATATTCCATATAATACTGTACTGGACTGTCATAATACTGATTTGGAAACATCAGTTATGCAAGGACGTTGTGATATTGTCGAGATGTTGAGTGACCATGAGACGGATGCACAAGATTTTGGGAAGCGGTATGTGTCTGTTTCGGATGTTATTGGTGACACAATGCATGTTTTATGTGCTGCATTTCAGCATGCTCCAAATCGTGACATTGGACGAGCAATAGCTCTTCTCGAAGCTGTATTATATTCCGTTGAAAAGCTTGAAGAACTTGAACATTTTACACAACGATCCTCTTTCTTGGAGGTTATGAAGAACCAAATCGAAAGCTTATCATTGTCTCCTGAGGAGAAGCATGCATGGATCCAGCGGCTTGATGAGATGCACGTTGAGTTGGATCGCTGACAGAACATTATAACGTTTCCCCCAGCGTCGTGTTCTCAATGATCTCGTTTGCACTTACGGGATGCCGTTTTTTCGTGTGTTTTTCATCTTTGTTTATATTTGAAAGTACGGTTGGTTGACTTTCAGTTTGAAGAAAAACATGGTATTGATTGATTAATCAAATCATGGTCTTTCTGCATTGGGGAATGTTGAAAGAGCGTTTGGGGGGTGTTTTCATGACGAGTTTTCGTCTTCGTGAGAGGGGGGCGCGAGCTAACGGAGCGGAAAAGAAACGAATCATCTTGGATGCTGCTCAGGAACTCTTCGGAACATACGGCTATTCCGGCACAACAATGAAAATGGTGTCTGAGAAAGCCGGTGTCGCTTTTGGATTAGTTTCTCACTATTTTGGTAATAAAGAAGAATTATTCATGACGGCCGGTTTTAGCATGGTGGATGCGGTCTTACTCCGTGTTCGTGTTGAAATGAGCAGAGCCCGGTCCGGAATTGAAGCAATCGAAATTTTTACCGAGACGTATCTGAGCTATACAACTGAGCATCGAAGGCGATTTTCCATATTGATTCGATGTTCTCCCTTTAGTGATGTCGAGCACAATGTTGATCGGGGACGAATAGCGGAAAAATTTTTAGAAATCATCCGTGAAATAGAAAATTGTCTGAAGCGAGGCATTGCCGATGGCAGCATTCGCAACGTACCTATCCGGGAAACCGCTTTCATGATCTATGGCAGTATCGTGGGAGCGGTTCGGACATCAATTCTCACCCCATACGAACTTCCGCATCTTTATAATACAGCTCAACAATTTATCGTGTCCAGTCTGATACCGAAGAGCACTGAAAGAGATTGAACGATGTCGTGTCTTATAAATTCCTTTATCTGACAAAATATCCCTTTTGAGACGTTTTGTGTTTGCTTTGTGAAAATTAAAAAACGAGGGAGTCATGTGCCTCCCTCGTTGTATATTGGTATGCAGTCAATCGAGAATATTATGGCGTTTTGCATAAGCCTTGTTCTTGAGACGTCTTCAACAGTTGACAGTCTCCTTGCTTGCAGGCTTTCTCATAGTCTTGGCACATAGGACCGTACTGTTTCAGATGATAGTAAGCGTAGCCACGCCCTTTATAGAAATCGGCTTCCTGATTGTTCAATTTGATGGCCTTGTCGTAGTCGCCAATAGCTTGTTTGTAATTCCCTGTCCTGGTATAACTCAGACCACGCATGGAATAGGCTAATGCAAATGTATCATCGAGTTGAATTGCATCGGTATAGTCGACAATGGCCTTTTTGTAGTTGCGCCGATAGTAGTGAGCATGTCCACGACTGGCAAAGTACGTTGGGTTCTTCGGGTCGAGCGTAATGGCTTTGTCGAATTGTTTGATCGCCTCGTCGTATTTCTTTTTCAAGCCGAGGTCGTTGCCTTTGGCATAATAGTCCACAGCCGTCATATTGGCTTTTGATACTTTTGAGGCTGCTTGCTTCGGCTTCTCCGGCGCCGCTTTTGGGGGGGCAGGTGTGTTTTTCTCTACTGACGGAGTTTTCTCCTTTGCGACGGAGACGTTATTCTCCTTCTCGGCTGGAGCCTCGGTCGGTGCAGTCGTCGTTGGGGCTTGTTGTTGTTTTTCTGCAGCCGCAGGACGTGATGTTGATGTTGCCTGTTTGGAAAGATTTGCCCGGTCAGCTTTTCCAGGAATTTTCAAGTGTTGTCCCGCCATGATTTCATTTCCGGAAATCCTGTTGGCTTGACGAACTTTTGTGATGCTCACATTGAATTTTCGAGAGATTGAAGACAGCGTATCTCCTCGTTGAACTGTGTAGGACACGGTTTCAACAGGGGGGGCACTGGGAGTAGATGTTTTGCCAGCTTTACCAGGAATGGTCAGTTTTTGACCCATTTTTAAGTTCTTGGACTTGATGTTCCCGTTCGCCTTGCTTATGTCACTGACCTTTACACCGAATTTTTTTCCGATCGAGGTCAATGTATCCCCAGAGCGCACCGTGTACGTCGATCTGCTACTCGACTTTTTGCTTTGAGAGGACGAGTTTTTGGTCGGAATGGTCAGTTTTTGACCCACTTTTAAGTTCTTGGACTTGATGTTCCCGTTCGCCTTGCTTATGTCACTGACCTTTACACCGAATTTTTTTCCGATCGAGGTCAATGTATCCCCAGAGCGCACCGTGTACGTCGACCCGCTCCTCGACTTTTGGCTTTGAGAGGACGAATTTTGGGTCGGAATGGTCAGTTTTTGACCTATCTTAATCTTTGATGCTTTAATGGAAGAGTTTGCCTTTTTGAGGTCACTGACCGAAACATGAAACTTTTTGGCAATCTCAATGAGTGTATCTCCCTTTTTCACCGTGTATTTTTGAGCTGCGTAAGCTGGTGATACAGCGATGGAATGGGCTATCGGCGAAAAACTGGCGACGACGAAGAAAAGGCTAAAAACAACTGAAGCAACAAGTTTGCGCATAGCATATCCTTGACGACTTTTTCATAAATTATTGACGGTTCCACATGCGCTTTCGAGGTCGTAACCCTACTCATTCTTGCAGCGCTGGGCAATGCTTTTCCTCGTGAGAAATCGGGGACGTCACAACGACCATATCCCCCAAAATAAGGACTATTTGATCATGGCGAAAAAAAAGAACCGCCCCGAACCGGCAAGCCTTGGTTTGCCGTGCGTCGGAGTGGAGACTCATGCACATCTTGATTATGATGCCAATTTCGAAGAGACACTTCTCGACACCATTTCTCGGGCACACGTGGCTGGCGTAGCGCGTCTCGGCAATGTATTTCTCGGCCCAGATAAATTCAATGCACATGCTTCGGCTTTTAACGACATTGACGAGGTTTTTTTCCTCTTGGGAGTTCATCCCAATGATGTTGTCGATGAAAAGCGAACCGCCGTGGCAGATATGGCAACCGCGTTTGACCGTGAGTCCAGATTGGTGGCTGTCGGCGAAATCGGACTCGATTATTATTGGGATCGATCTCCGCAGGATCTACAAAAACAGTTTTTTCGAGAACAGCTTGCCTTTGCACGCGAACGTGGAGTTCCAGCTGTCATTCATAGCCGCGACGCATTTGAAGATACCATTACTGTTCTTGATGACATGAATTTTCGGGATCACCCACTTATCTGGCATTGTTTCAATGGTGACGTCACCATGGCAGAGGCTATCCTTGAGCGAGGATGGTACATTTCCATTCCTGGCCCCGTATCATATTCTAAGAATACGGCACTAGCCAATGCCGCGGCAACTATCCCTCTTGAGCGTATGCTTATTGAAACCGATAGCCCATTCCTGTCGCCCGAGCCGTATCGGGGGAAACCGAATGAGCCAAGTTATCTTGTTTTTACAGCGCAAAAGATCGCCATGCTCCGCGAGATGGAGACGGCTGAACTGTGGCGTAAGACCGGCCAAAACGCCATTGATGTTTTTGGATTAGACCCACTGACATAATTTGACATCTAAACAAGAGGCGGAGTGATGACGGCTTGGACAAGAGCCGTTGCTTGGTGATCGAGAAACGCGCGTACGTCCTGTTCATCGTCAGGCGAAAAGCGCAGCCGCACCACCGCAGAGTACTTATCAATAACCGTAAAATACGCCAGATTGTCGCACGCCTCAAGCAGAAAACGAAAAAGCCCGATATCGCGTGATGCCAGCCGGACATAAAGTCGTGCAGACCTTGTCGGCAGTGGGGTCGTACGTGGTCGGGCTTTTTTCTTATGACGACGTCGAGACGATGGGGGCATGGTGGTCCTTCTTGAAATTGTTGTTACATGGTTGGTAAGGGCAGAGAATGGATTTCCTGTATAAAAAATAAGCATATAAATCGCTTCGGTACATGCGAAGTGTATATTTTTTGTACGCCGCTATGTTTCTTGAGTGGATTAACTTGTTGATATCATTATATTTAAAGTTTGGAACAGCCCTTGCTTTCGTGTAAGAAAGCAATTTTTCTTGCACGATAGCAAAGGAGTTATTCATGAGTCGAAATGTCTTGTCTGTGATTTTGGGCAGCGGATTGATAATATTTCTTTTTTTCATTTCGTTCGTTGTTGTTCCGGGAGCCATGGCGATGGGTGGAGCCCATCGGGGCGCATCCATTCACGGGAGTGATTACGGTCAGGGATATCATATGGGGTGGGCGCAAGGGTGGAACTCCACACGACATTCCCAACAAAGAAGGACGTTTGCGTCATGTTATACTCAATCTGGACACGGTCCGCTTGTCCACATGACCGATACCGGAGCCATGCCAGGGTACACACAGCACTCTGATTCTATGCGAGCATATCAATAACGAGAGCGTTGATTGGAACAACACATTCTTTGGCAGCCCGTTTTTTTACTCACCACGTTTTGCCTCCACCTCATCACACCCAGGACCCCATGCGTAGGAGCTGGGGAGGGTTTCCCTCCCCAGCATCAATACGTCGGAATTACAATATCCGGCAGCCATCTTCAGTAATAACAACCATATGTTCCCACCGAACGCCGCCCCATTCGGGGTAATATAATCCAGGTTCAACCGTGACGACCATGCCCGGTTCCAGGACGATGTTGGAAATAGGTCCCAGGCTTGGCCCTTCATGGGTTTCCAGTCCGATGCCATGCCCGAGTGCATGGGTGAAGTGCATCTCCACACCGTTTTTGCTGAAAGAATTCCGAGCAATGGCGTATGCTTCTCGTGATGTCATCCTCGGTTTAATTGCCCGAATGGCATCAAGTTGGGCATTCTGGACTTGCTCAAGAGTCCGAGAAAATTCAGCTGTGGGATTTCCGACAGCATAGGTGCGAGTTTGGTCGGAACAATAATCGTATTGCCGGCCGCCCATATCAATGAGGACACAACAATTTTCCGTTATTTGCGTGTCTCCCGGAATGGCATGAGGCAAGGCTGCATTGGGACCGATGCCGACAATGGTCGGGAAGGCGAGTTCACTGGCACCATTGTTACGGAAGAGTTGTTCGATATCCCAGGCGACTTGGGCTTCAGTACGCCCGGGAACAAGTAAGTTGGGAACCTTGCTGAATACCAGGTGGTTGAGCGCACATGACTTTGCCATGAGCTCAAGTTCATATTCGTCTTTGATAAGCCGGAGCTTTTCAACAATCTCAACGGACGGGACAAGGTTGAGAAATTCGGAAAGTCGAGCGTGGGTATCCACGGTAAGAGAGCGCGATTCAAATGCGAGCGTGGTTATTCCTTTATCTCGCAAAAACGAGCTGATGGCCTGATACCGATTTCCAGTATAAATAAAAATATCTTCTTCCGGCCAAACGCGTTTCGCCGCATCGAGAAATCGTGAGTCGGTCAAAAGGTAATCATGGTCTCCTGGTGTAATGACGAGCATGCCAGCCGATTCATTGCACTGAGGATCATGTAATTCGAACCCGCTCAAATAATAGCGGTTGGCCGCGTGGCTGACGAGCATGGCGCGATGCCCGAGGCTTGTGAGGCGTTTTTTTAGGGCTTCACGTCGTTTGGTAAAAATATTTTGCGGCAAAGAGTTGTTGTGCATGTTGCGTTTCCGATCGACTATGGTTGTGTGTATGAATAGATGGTTTCCGGAGTCTTCGTTGTGACCAGGTTAGCCCATTGTACGCCCTGCATGACGGAATGATCCATATTCCCGACTTCATATTTGAAACCGCCGAAGCGACCGCGGGAGTAAATATCAAGGGACTGAAGCCAGGGTTGGATAACGGCGAGAGCCGCATCGCGATCAAGGCAAGGAATAGGGTAGGCTCGCTCGGCTTTATATTCGAAGACAGACAAAACGTGTTTTTTTTCGTCTTGCTTAAGAAGCGAAGCATTCACAAGACCGTCAATAACCCGATCGATGTGGTCGGCTTCATTTTCCGGCTTCCATCGAGAGAACGAAACCTCAGTCATCAAAGCCCGTTTGATGGCACGCATGCCGACGGGGTCGGGGGTGTTGTTGGGGGAATAATTATGAAAGTTCGTTACCCGGTAAAACGGACAATTGCTTTCCGGAAAATACATCCAGCACGTGTCGTCCTCATTCATGCCATCGACAGCAACACCGGCAATGAGTGAACCATTGTGTTTGAGTTTTCCGGCCGCTGTAAACGCCGCGTCGTGAGGGGATGTCAACAGAGTGCGGACAAGCAAATCTATGGAGCCGGTAAACAACATGGCGTCATACGTGATACGCTGTCCGTCGTTGAGAAGAGCCTCTTTTTTGTCAGCATCAATGGAAATAACAGGACATCCCAGCCGTACACGTTCTCCGAACCGCGCTGCCAAACGCCGAAAGATTTCACCTGTTCCACCAAAAAGAGGGAAGCGAAAGAGGTTATTAGGCCCCCACCCGACATCGTCTTGTTCCAAAACGATATTACGGAGCACGCGGCGGACATCGACGACGCTTACGCGCTCTCCAACCCAGGTGCTGTTCATCTGTTCCGGATCAATGGCCCAGACTTTGGCATTATATGGAAAGAGGAAGAGTCTGGCGATGCCCTGACCGAAGGTAGACAAAATCCATTCTCGAAAGTTTGATGGCCGTGACGGAGGGGCTTCTTTGGCGTCGAACAGACCTTCCAGACACTCCCATACAAGCTCTTTCGGGAGATGTCTGATGTTGTTCTGGAAAGGATAGGGAGTCCAGGTGCCTGCCAGCCGGATTAACGACTTACGTTGATGTTCAAGGTAGGCGTCCCCGAGCAGTTCTTCCAGCAAGCGGTCGAAATATCCGTAATGGGAAAAGACGACATGTCCGCCAATGTCCCAGGTGAACCCGGATGAATCCGTAAAGCTTGCGGCGAGACCTCCGGCGTAATCTTCTTTTTCAACCACAAGAAACGATTTTTCGCCCAGACCTTCCAGACAGTGGGCGGCACCAAGTCCCGTTGGGCCGGCGCCAACAATGAGGTAGCGTACATGCACGTCGATAATCCTCTTAAGGGTTATACTGCGGAAGCACGATACAAAAGCGCGGCCAGAAGGACAAGCCGAGGAAATCGAAAGACTAATGCAGGCAAGAATATGACTTACGTTGGTTGCTCATGATGTTCCAAGGCAATACGGTGTCTGGCCCGTTCGAGCCGACGGCGGCGGGCTATGCGAGCAGCACGTAACGTAAAAACGTAGGTAAAGAAAGCTGCCGGGACGCCCAGAGCCAAGCCACCGACAAACATGGATGTGATGAGGTCGAGGCCCATAGAAAACATATTATGGACGTTGATATCGGCGAACGAAGGACTGACATTGAGTCCAGGTAAAAGCATATCGCCAATATGAGCGTTTAATACCAACATGGGAACGAACGTGATGGGGTTGGATACCCATGTTCCGAGCATGGCGGCCAATTTACTTCCGCCAATAAGAAAACACAGTCCCACGGCCCAGATGCTTTGAATAGGCAGCGTGGGCAAGAACCCAACGAAGACTCCAACAGCCAACCCCAGTGCCAAACTATGCGGGGTCGTTTTGATGCGAAGGAGCCGCAGATAAAAATAGCGAATCGTTCGCTTCATGCGTTGGTATACAGTACGTTTACGCCGAGAAATCATAATATTATCGTTTGTTCAGAGGTGATAGCACGATGAGGCAAGAAGAGGACTCCGACAATATTTTATTCTATTGCCGGAAGCGATATATCCAATGAATGTGACAGGGATTTGATATCACCAGCATTGAGGGTTTTTCCTGCTTGAGGTGTCGCCAAATGCTTCGTCTGTTGGCTTAAGGATTGGAGATTGTGTTCCATCCCCGTGTTTTCCACGGTGACATCCTCCTGCATATTCTCTTGGGCGGGGAGTACCCGTTGGTATATGCGACCGCTGGTGCGCATCGTCGTGGCGTTGTGCCAGTCGATAATGTCGACACCGCCGGCAGTTCTGGTATCCCGGTATTGTTTTTCGGGAAGCTGGGTGTCGATGCAGACGACACCGAGGCTATTCGTCCAAATAAAATGCGCTTTAGCATCGGCGAGGCTCGCTGAGACAAACAGGGAGGCAAACGCCAGGACGGCAATCAACATGCATCGGCACATAAGGTATCCTTGGAAAATGGTACGTCAACGGAGACAGAATAACACAGGAGTTTACCTAAAATACGACAGATGCGCGAAATGGACAAGGGGTCACGGCATCATGGCTTTCTGAAAGGAAGCCAATGTTCTTCGGGCGGTCTCATGCCAGGTGAATTGAGCGCAATTCTTGTGACCAGCCCTGATAAGCTGCTCACGCAGTTGGGGATCGCTTTCAAGCTGTTGCAGAATTTCAGCCAGGCGGACCGGATCGTCCGGATCAAAATAGAGTGCTCCATCGCCGCCGACTTCTGGAAGCGATGTCGCTGAAGACGAAGCAACAGGTACTGCCATAGCTTGCGCTTCAAGAATGGGTAAACCAAAACCTTCGAATCGTGAGGGGAACACAAAGGCAAGCGCATTGGTATAGAGTAATGGCATTTCGGCTTTCTTAACGTGTCCGAGGCGAATGACATGCTCATGAAGGTCATACGTCGTTAGTTCGTTGTCAAAATCTTCCCCCCAGGACGTTCCTCCCGTGATGACCAGACGAGTGTCCGTGTTGTCTTTGATGCGGGAGAAAGCATTGAGCAGTGTTGTCAGATTTTTGCGTGGAGAAATATTGCCTGTATAGAGAAAAAAGCGCTTGGGCAGGCTATGTTTTGTGGCGAAAGCGATGACAGCGTTCTCCGGGGGGGCGGTTCCATAAATAGGATCGGCGGCCAGTGGAGTGACATCAATCTTGTTGCGGGGTGTCCCTAGACGTCTGACGACATCCTGGGCCGTATAATCGGAAATCGCCGTAAGCCGTTGAGCTTTTCGACTCGCCAAGCCAATGGCATAACGCATGTACAGCGTGTCTGCAGTCTTATACATACGGTATTCGCGGACAAAATATCCTAAATCGAGCATGGAGACGACGCTTGGTGTTCGGACCGTTCCGGGCATACTTGATGCCGGGAAAAAAGCGAGATCGATGCTATGCTTGGTCAATGCACGTGGAAGTTGAACCCAATCGAAAACAAGACGATGACTCCGTGCTAATTGGACGTGTTCTGCTTGGGAAAACGCTTCAGGGAAAGATTTTTCTTGATAGAACAAGACATAGGTATTTTCCTGGTCGAGTTCAAGCAGACTGTCCAGCAGGCAGGCAAGGTATTCCCGAGCACCACCGGAAGGATATTGTAGGATGCGAGCATTGATTCCGATTCGCATGATTTAAAACACAAGATGATGTTTTCGTTTAATATAGCCACGCATCGGTTCGAGACGAGCATTGAATAATGTCGGCAATGATCGCCCAGAGAGAAGCGCTCCGATTTCAGCCACGGTCGACTCAAGTCGAACGAGCATCGTGACGGCTTTAATGGCAAACCAATGGCCGACGCCCTGGCCATATCGATGTTGGAGTTGTCCGGCTTCGTTGAGCTGAACATCGGCTTGCACCGTCGTTTTCCCCGATTGATGAATGCGAAATGCTGCGGCAACCATGGGAATACGCTTGATTGAGCGCCCTTCGCTCAGGCGTTGAAACAAATCGAAATCCATACAATGCGCGAATGCTGGATTGATACCGCCAACCGCCTCGTATGCCGAGCGTCGCCAAAACGTTGATTGCTGAGGCATTGCCATGCAGTAGCGCATCCGGAAATGATCGGGACGCAAGACCATGTCCATAAGAAGCGGCTCTCCGGTTTCAGAAACCAACACCACATCGGAGGTCACGATATCAACGTCAGGATGCTGCGCAAATACCGCCGCGGTTTCCTGCAAAACGGTTGGAGAAAGATAATAATCATCCGAGTTGAGCCAGCCGAGAATATCGCCGGTTGCGCGGGCAAAACCGTCACGGAGTGCTTGTGCCTGTCCGCCATCGGAGGCCGATTGCCAATAGGCGATTTGTTTTTCGCGCGCGGTGATGATTTCAACCGATCCATCGGTAGAGCCGCCATCCATGACAATATGCTCCACGTTGACTCCACGCTGGTTATGAATGCTTTCCAACGTTTGTTCCAAAAACGCGGCTTGATTGTAGGACGGGGTCACAATAGAGAATGTGGGCAAAGCGTGTGTATACATGGCTTGGGCTGGATACGTTGAAGCGGGAGGAATGACAAGTCAGCTTCCTGGGGAAGCCAGACGGTGCAAGGTGTTCAGCAGTTCGGCTGCTCCGCGGTCCCAGGATCGTTCAACGGCACGTTTAAGCCCGGCTTGAATCAGAGTCGAGCGGAGAGTCGTGTCGGTCATGAGGCGACATACAGCACGGGCCAATTCGTCGGGGGAATCCGGAGAAAAACTCAGACAGGCATTCCCGGCAGCTTCCAGCAGCGCCGGAGCCGTTGAAGCAGCAACCGGAACGCCGCTCGCCATGGCTTCGAGAATCGGCAGACCAAAGCCCTCATATCGTGACGGAAAGACTAATCCGGCTGAACTTCGCAGGGCCAAGCGCACGTCTTCATCGGAAAGATAGCCTAAAGAGACTATCCCACGACGTGACAGGTCTTCGGTAGAGAATCCGGCAAGAGTACGTCCTCCCAAGCCAATGACGGCGAGCTGTGGCGGCGTATCAACCCGTTCGGCCAGGATTTCCCAGGCCGAAACGGCACATGCCAGATTTTTATGTGGCATCACGTTGCCGAGACAGACAAAATAGCCGGGCTGGAGTCCGGTTTGCTCCAGAAAACGACAGCGTTGTTGCTCGTCGTCTTCCTGAAGTGGGTGAAACTGGGTCATGTCCACACCTGGAAGGGCAGCCGCTTCGACATGATCGGCGTCTGCACCGAAGTGGTCTCGATATTCTCGTTGCGTGAATCGGGAGATGGCCAGAACAGCTTTATGTTGCTTTAAGCTGCTTCGTTGGCGGAGCCGATAGACCGTCCGAACGTGCCATGCCAATGTATCAGGATGACGATGCCAGAGCAGATCATTGGCAAAGCCAAGACTGTCACATGGAAGAAACAGGGGACGCAAACCGTCAACACACATATGTACCGAGGCCTGCGCCTGTCGCACTTGACGATGCATGG
Organism: Desulfovibrio inopinatus DSM 10711; assembly: GCF_000429305.1. NCBI lineage: Bacteria > Pseudomonadati > Thermodesulfobacteriota > Desulfovibrionia > Desulfovibrionales > Desulfovibrionaceae > Desulfovibrio > Desulfovibrio inopinatus. Next base: position 97,871 of record NZ_AUBP01000026.1, on the reverse strand, counting down.
CGAGTTGCTGCCAAACAAAGAGCGAAGGAAACGAGGCTGTTATCGCGTCGACGGCTTCGGATTGGACAAGAGAGACGGCAACGGGATGATGGAGTGGCTGCCCCGATACGAGGATAAAACGTATTGTGTTGCCGGCTTGGTCCACCATACGCGGTAAAAGGCATTCGAGCATCCGGCCGATACCGGTTCGTTTGGGATAACTCAGGCTTGAAGCATCAATGCTGACGCGCACGTTTTCTCCCTTTCATTCCAGAGGTCCATGAGAAGTCCTGTCTTTCTTGACGCCGGGACACCAAGAGCATAGGTAATCGCCCGTATGCAGGATAGTACACCGATGGAACTTTCCGCCAAATGGCGGGCCGAAACGGCGTTATTTCGTTTGTTTAACCCTGTTCGGCTTTTTGACCGGCTCTGGGCGCAACGCGAACTTATTAGGGAAACTGCCGGGCAGGAGTTTCGGGCCAGGTATCAGGGAACACAACTTGGTGTTCTCTGGACTCTGTTGTCACCGCTGCTCATGCTTGGCGTCTATACCTTCGTGTTCGGCGTTATTTTCAAGGCACGTTGGAATCCGGATGTGCCGTCCAATCTGTTTGAATACGCCTTGATTCTGTTCACCGGGATCGTTGCTTACGAAGTGTTTTCCATCAGTCTTGTCCAGGCGCCGACGCTTGTAGTGCGAAATATGGTGTACGTCAAAAAAGTTGTTTTCCCTTTGGAAATTTTAGCGATCAGTTCATTGCTGGCTTCCTTCTGGGGGTCGGTGTTGAGCCTGCTTCTTGTTCTTGCTGGGGTAGTCATCGCGACGGGAACGCTTCCATGGACCGCGGTGTTTCTCCCCCTGGCGTATATTCCGCTTATGCTGTTCACCTTGGGGCTCATGTGGTTTTTGGCCGCAGCTGGCGTCTATCTTCGCGATATTCAGCATTTGACGACGGTGTTGGTGCAGCTCTATTTTTTCGGTACGCCGATTCTCTATCCCATTACATTGGCCCCTGAGCGCATGCGCTTTTATCTTGGATTGAATCCCATGCATATTATCGTGGACCATTTCCGACGTTTTCTCATTTTTGGTCAGACGCCGGATTGGATCGCGTTGGGTGGGGTTACCTGTTTTGGGTTCCTCATTTTTATGATCGGCTATGTGGTTTTTATGAAAAGCAAACGGTGGTTTGCCGATGCCGTCTGATATTTCTTCGTCCGAGACCAACCAACCGCTCATGCGGGTTGAAGGATTGTCCAAAACATATCGCCTCTATGATCGGCCTCTTGATAGGCTCAAGCAGGCCGTATGGGGTCGACCCGATCGCATGTTCTGTAAGGAGCATCACGCACTTGTCGATGTGTCGTTTTCCATACAGCGTGGAGAAGCTTTCGGCATCATTGGCCGCAATGGAGCGGGAAAAAGCACATTGTTGCAGATTCTTGCCGGTGTTCTTGCGCCAACGACGGGATTGGTCTACGTGCCGCCGCGCGTCAGTGCGCTCCTTGAACTCGGCAGTGGCTTCAATCCGGAATATACAGGACGCCGCAATATATTTATGAATGCGGCGATGTTAGGTATTCCGAAGGACGTGGTGCGCGACAAGCTTGATGACATGCTTGGCTTTGCCGACATTGGCGATTACATCGACCAACCCGTCAAAACCTATTCCAGCGGTATGTTCATGCGCCTGGCCTTTGCCGTCACCACGAGTCTGGAGCCGGACGTTCTGATTATCGACGAAGCCTTGGCGGTGGGCGACGTGTTTTTTCGTCAAAAATGCTATGCCCGTTTGGAAGGGCTCTTGGCGAAGGGAACAGCGGTCATTCTTGTTTCGCATGCCATGAACGACGTTGCACAATTTTGCCGACGCGCTTTGTATCTCCAACACGGACGAACCCGCTTTCTTGGGGATGCTTCTGAAGCCGTGAAACTTTATATGGTTCTTGCGTCGGGACAAATCGTTCATCAGGTCGAGACACCAGACGCCGGATTCGATACACAAAAAACACCGGCGACGACGGAAGGAATGACCATCGCTGACAGCGATTATTGGCCCCCTGCAGAAGCGATGCTTGATATCTCGACGGTGTCCATGGCGACGGGTGATCATATGGCGTTACTTGACGTTGCGCTGTGCGACTCTACGGGGAATCCTCGCGGAAGTTTCGAGCAAGGGGAGACCGTTGTAGTATATTGCCGTTATCGGGCGCATGACGATATCGGAGTTCCCATCGCCGGCGTGGAACTTGCCAACGAGAAGCGTGTCATTGTTTTTGGAAAGAACACGTTGCAATTCGATAATCCCGTTCCAAGGGCAGTCCGAGCTGGCCAGGAAATTCGATTACGATTTGAGTTGCAGCTTGATCTTGCGCCAGGTGAATATACGTTCAATCTCGGTTTCTCCACGATGACGCCACGGGATTATGACCGGCGTTCCGATTTTTTTCATGCCGATCTCGAAGGGGTGATTCAGATTCTTCATATCGCCACCGGAGTCGGTGCGTTTCTTGTTCAATACCGTGTGCGCAATACCGAACCGGTTCAACTTACCCATCATGGGGTCGCCAATCTGCCCGGTCGGGCCACCATGTTGGTTGGTCCCGTAGGGGAAACCACAACTCCGGAAACATGATGCATACTCAAGAGCAGTCTCCTCTATGCTGGTGCGGCAATACCCAACTCGAACCGTATTCCGACGCGTATGCGCTGTGTCGAGAGTGCTATACGTTGGTGGCCATATCCGGCCGACAGGGAGCAGGAGCGTCCGCGTCCACGACCGACGAAGGATTCTATGGCAAGCAATATTGGCTTGAGCATCAGCGAGAGACGCTTGGGCAGAGCGATATTGCAGGCCGGTCTGTTGCCGATTTATCGGAACGCTGTCCATACTGGCTTGATACATTGCTTGAATTCCGTCTGCCGCCGGCGCGGTTTATCGATCTCGGGTGTGGACATGGCGGATTTGTCGCTTTGGCACAGGCTGCCGGTTTCTCCGCTTCCGGGACGGAGATGAGTTCTTTTGCTGCGACGTTTGCTCGTGAACATTTTGGTGTCGATGTTCTCGTCGGCACTGCCCAGGATGTCGAGGCCGATCCTGGTTCCATCGATGTGCTGACTTTGATGGATGTGATTGAGCATGTAGACGATCCTGCTGGAGTGCTGTCCCGGTGTCGTCAGCTTGCCGGAACAGACGGCCTGTTGATGCTGCAAACACCGTGTTTTCCGGAAACAGCAACCTACGATGAACTCGTTGCCCGTGACGATCCGTTTTTGCGTATGATGATTCCGGATGAGCATTTGTTTTTATACAGTAAAACATCCATCAAACAGCTTTTGGCCGAAGCAGGCTTCATCCATCATGTGTTTCGTCCGGCACGATTTGCCTATGATATGTTTGTCTTTGCATCACGTTCTTCCCTTGGTGCAACAGACACAACAGCGCGAAACGCCGTCTTTGTCGGCGGACCGGAGAAAGCCGCTGTCGGGGCGCTTGTTGCCGCGTGTCGTGAACGTGACGAGGTGGTGGTGCGCGACCGTGAATGTCAACTTCGTCTCATTGAAAGCGAAGCCGACCGCAATGCTCGACATGATCAAATTTTGGAATTGACCGACCTTGCCCGGACGGCACAAATACGCGTTGAAGCACTCCAAGCACAGATTACCGAACTTGTTCATGCCCTCAAAAAAATGGGACTGGAGCCCGTGTTTTCAATGTTGGCATATATGGGTCGACTTCCCAATACGCAGAGCCTGTTTCGTTCCTCGTCGAAAAAAGAGACCGCGGAGGAGCCCGAGGAGACATGTACGAAGTCTCGGCATGTTGTTGTCGACCTGACGCCCGTACTGCCGGGTGGGGCCAATGGCGGGGCCAAGCTCATGACGCTTGAGTTGATACGCAATCTTGCGCAATTGACGCCGGAATGGACGTATACCCTGTTGACCAACGACAAAAGTCACGATGAGCTTGCCTGGCTTGATTGCGAAAATATCACCCGCCGCTTGACCGTGGAGAGCACAGCTCCTGATGCCGAGAACACGAAGCCGCATGCTCCTACCAGACTTCAGATACTCAAGGGCAAAGTACGGGGACGTCTCGTTTGGGGAGCGGAAAAAACGCTTCCACATTCCGTGTTGTATCGTCTCAAAGCCCATGTTCATGACCGATTGAATCGCGATAGTTCTCTTGTTCATTCTTTGAAGGCCGATCTCTTATTCAATCCGTTTACCGCGCCGTTCTATCATGACCCCCGCATTCCCACAGTGGGTGTTATTTATGATTTGCAATATCTGTATTATCCGGCGTTTTTTTCCGATGAAGATCGGTACCAGCGCGGCTTGCATTTCAAAAATGCGGCGGAAAAATCCGATCGGCTCGTATGTATTTCCGAGTATGTTCGCCAGACCGTCTTGGACAATACGGCTCTCGTCCCCGACCAGGTGGAAACGGTGCACATTACCATGGCCAACCGGTTACCGCAGGTCGATAAAGCCAGTCAGACGGAGATTCTTGGGTCTCTCGGGCTGACAGCGGGATCATATTTCCTTTATCCGGCGAATTTTTGGCAGCATAAAAATCATAAAATGCTGCTGACGGCATTCGGAATGTTTCAGGCTCGCCACCCTGACAATGCGGTCAAACTGGTGCTCACAGGGGCACCGGGGCATGAAAAGCCCGTGATTGAAGATGCGGTTCGCGCCATGAAGTTATTCGATATGGTCGTTTTCCCAGGCTATCTCGATGAAAAGGCGTTTGAAGCTTTATTTGCCAATGCCATGGCCCTTATTTTTCCGTCGCTGTACGAGGGATTCGGCATGCCGGTGCTCGAAGCCTTTTTGCATGATGTTCCGGTGGCCTGTTCCAATGTGACGAGCTTGCCGGAAGTCGCTGGCGATGCGGCGTTGTTTTTCGATCCCAAACGACCCGAGACCATGGTGACGGCGCTGGAAGAGCTTGCCGGGAGTGGCCTAGATGATGCAGAAGCCCGCGACCGGCGGGAGGCGCTGGTGGCCAAAGGACGCAAGCGGCTTACCGATTTCGGTGGGCCTGAAGAAATGGCCAAAGGCTATCTGGCGGTTTTCAAAGATGTTCTTGAGTCGACACGATGCTATGAGAATGGCTTGTTTGGCGTGGATAGAGACGACTCTGGTGAAGGCTCGTGGACGCGGTCGTCGTTTACCGTGACCGCAGCTCCGGCAGAAGGGACACGACTGCTCGAACTCGATGTGATTGCTCCACCGGAACTGCCTCATAAGAAAGTAACGGTCAGTTTGTCCGGAAAAAATATTTCTTCGTCCAGCATCACATTGAAACGTGGTGAACGTGGTTTGTTGACGACCCCCGTGAAAGAAGAGGGGGGACTTGTCGAAATCACCGTCTCTCCCTCGTTCAGTCCCAAACGCGCTGGTCTCAGTGATGATCCTCGTCTTCTTGGCGTCAAATGCCTCGCCGCCCGTTTACGTGGTGAGGAGGAGACTGTGGAGTTGATATAAAACACGACGTCTCCATGACTGATCCCACTACAGGTGCAGGGCGCCCCTTGGACGTTGGGGGCGTTTCCTACGCTACGACACAATAATCACCTATGCATACACTCACATTCGGTATTGTTACGCCATCGTTTAATCAAGGCCGGTTCATCAGCAAAGCCGTTAATAGCGTGTTGGCGCAAACCGGCGTTTCGTTGCAATATATTGTCATGGATGGGCAAAGCCGTGACGAAACCCATCAGGTTATGTCGACGTATGGAGACGCGGTCACGTTCGTCAGTGAACCCGACACGGGACCAGCCAATGCCATCAATAAAGGATTCGCTCGTCTTGATGTCGACATTTACGGCTGGCTCAATGCCGATGATATCTATTATCCCGATGCATTGACCACCGTTGCCGCGTTTTTTGAGGCTCACTCTGAGGTGGATGTGGTCTATGGCGGCTCCAATCATATTGATGAAGACGATGCCATTATCGAAGCCTATCCGGTGGAAGATTTTTCCTTTGATGTGTTGACTGAACGCTGTTTCATCAGTCAACCGGCAGCATTTTTTCGTGCGTCTACCGTGAAACGCTTTGGTCCGCTGAACGAAACCGTACGTGGTATGGATTACGAATACTGGCTTCGTTTGGCGCTTGGTGGAGCGACATTTGCTCGCATTCCACAAACCTTGGCTGCGACACGGTTGCATGACGAGGCGTTTACCGTCAAACATCGTTTAGCCGTGCATGAAGAGATCAATCATTTTACGAAAAAACTGCTGGGAAAAACGCCAGACCGTTGGCTCTTCAACTATGCCCACGCGAAAGTGGAGGCCATGGGGATCACGAGAGACCGGCACAAGGTGTTTGCCGCGGCGGTTGGTACCATCTCCGTGTGGACGGCGCTCCGTATGAATGGTCGTGTCACGAAAGCCATGCTGCAAACCATTCGGAACTGGCTCGCTGGCTAGACCTTGCCCGCATCACGGAAAAAACGTAGACAGCCTTCGTTCTCTACACAATAGTTCTCTACTTCTTGGATAATTTTCATGCGCATTGGATTTGATGTGAGTCAGACCGGGAAGGCCAAGGCCGGCTGTGGGTATTTGGCACACTCGTTGTTGTCGGCACTTTCTCAAGCCGATACCGAGAACGAGTACATCCAATACCCTGTCTTCGGTGATGCGTTTTGGGATACGGATACGTCCAAAACGCTCTGTATCAAAGGTGATTCTCGCTTTTCGCGCGGACCGACGTTTTCCTGTTTCAATACCTCCAAAAAATTCTGGCGTAATCCCCCGGGAGATTTCGAGAAGCGATTAGGATCGCCCGACATTATTCATTCCAACAATTTTTACTGTCCGAGCGCTTTGCGTCATGCGCGTCTGGTGTACACCCTGCATGATTTGTCGTTTGTGGAAAATCCGGGGTGGACCACGGAAGACAACCGTGCCATTTGTTTCAACGGCGTATTTACGGCGGCGATGCATGCCGATTTCATCGTAAGCAACTCGCGCACCACGGCCGAGCATTTCTTACGAATATTTCCGCACTATCCCAGGGAACGGATTGAAGCCATTTCCTTGGGCTGCCGGTTTGACGCCCAAAATTTGCCAACGTCCTCTGGTGCATTTTCGAGTATGGCTCCGAAATCGTTTTGGTTGTCCGTGGGAACCGTGGAACCGCGAAAGAACCATGCGCGACTCTTCGAAGCCTATGCAGCGTTCAAGGCTCGGCATGGTCACGTCGCGCCGCTTGTCTTGGCTGGCGGCAAAGGATGGCTTATGGAAGAAGCTGTCGCCAAGCTACGCGCTCTCGGCATTGAGCAAGACGTTGTGTTGACCGGATATGTTTCGGATGAAACACTGAGCTGGTTATATGCCAATTGCTATGCGTTTTTATACCCGTCGCTTTTTGAAGGGTTTGGTCTCCCTGTGCTGGAAGCCATGGCGCATGGGGCGGCGGTTGTCACATCGAACACGAGTGCGTTGCCCGAAGTCACCGGACCTCATGGAGCGCTTCTTGTGGACCCGACCGAGAGCAGTGCCATTGCAGATGCGATGACGCGACTTGTTGAAGAAACAGAATTACGCGAAACGTTGTCAGAGCAGGCGCGAAAACGGGCTCAGCATTATTCATGGGACAACGCTGCCCGTCAGATGATGAACATATACGAAAAAACGCTTGCCTTGCCGGGGTTTCGTTCGACGGCAGGCGCATAGATGCGCGGGGAAGCTGCATGAAGAAAGCGCTGATTTTGGGGGTATCCGGACAGGATGGGGCCTATCTTGCCAAGTTGCTGTTGGAAAAGGGGTATACTGTTGTCGGAACCTCACGAGATGCGCAGATTGCGTCGTTTTCCAGCCTCAAGACGCTGGGTATTTATGATCACGTGGAAACACGGTCACTGTCGCTGATTGATTTTCGTGGTGTTCTCCAGGTGTTGACCGATGTGGCACCGGACGAGATTTATAACCTGGCTGGACAAAGTTCGGTTGGTTTGTCCTTCGAACAACCGCTTGAGACCTTTCACAGCATTGGGCTGGGAACGTTGAATTTACTTGAGGCCATTCGCTATCTTCGATCGGATATTCGATTTTACAATGCATGTTCGAGTGAATGTTTCGGTGAAACAGGCGAGACTCCTGCCACGGAAGCAACGCCGTTTCATCCGCGTAGTCCCTATGCTGTGGCGAAAGCTGCATCGTTCTGGGAAGTGGCCAACTACAGAGAAGCGTATTCTATTTTTGCTTGTTCCGGCATTTTGTTTAATCACGAGTCCCCATTGCGACCGGCACGTTTTGTTACCATGAAAATCATTGATGCAGCGTGTCGTATTGCAGCCGGTTCGAAAGAAGTGCTGACGTTGGGAAATATCGACGTGGCCCGAGACTGGGGATGGGCTCCCGAGTATGTCGATGCCATGTGGCGCATGCTGCAGGCCGATAAGCCCGAAGATTTTGTTATTGCCACGGGAACCACATACCCATTGCAAGCGCTTGTTGCCGAAGCGTTTCGTGCTGTGGGACTCGACTGGAAAGATCATGTACAAAGCGATCCACGGCTTTTACGGCCGTCGGATATTCTCGTTAGCCGAGCCGACCCGTCCAAAGCGGCGGAGAAACTTGGCTGGCGTGCCGTTAATCATATGCCCGATGTTGTTCGTCTTATGGTCGGGCAACGCCAACAGCTTGTGCAATCGGAGATGAAATGACCACAAGAAAAGTCGCCCTAATCACCGGTATCACCGGCCAGGATGGGGCATATCTCGCCGAGTTTCTTCTGGGAAAAGGATATGAAGTCCATGGCATCAAACGCCGGGCATCGTTGTTCAATACTGATCGAATCGATCATCTCTACCAAGATCCGCACGTTGATGGACGCCGGTTCATTCTGCATTACGGTGATTTGACCGACTCGACCAATCTTATTCGCATTGTCCAACAAGTGCAGCCGGACGAAATTTATAATTTGGCTGCGCAAAGCCATGTGCAAGTCTCGTTCGAGACGCCGGAATATACGGCGAATGCCGATGGCTTGGGCACGTTGCGGATTCTTGAAGCCATTCGTATTTTGGGCCTGGAGAAGAAAACTCGGTTTTATCAAGCTTCCACCTCCGAGCTTTTTGGCCTTGTTCAGGAAGTGCCGCAGACTGAAAAGACTCCTTTTTATCCACGAAGCCCGTATGCTGTCGCGAAACTCTACGGCTATTGGATTACGGTGAACTACCGTGAAGCGTATGGAATGTATGCCTGCAACGGAATACTCTTTAACCATGAATCTCCGGTGCGCGGGGAAACTTTTGTAACCCGCAAAATTACCAGAGCCATAGCCCGTATCAAACTCGGATTGCAGGAGTGTCTCTATCTGGGCAACCTCGATGCCAAGCGCGATTGGGGACACGCCAAAGATTACGTGGAAATGCAATGGCTCATGTTGCAACAAGACGAACCTGATGATTTTGTCATTGCGACCGGGGTGCAGTATTCGGTGCGTGACTTTGTTATCGCTGCAGCCAAAGAAGCTGGGATTGCTATAGAATTTTCAGGTGAAGGCCTTGACGAGAAGGGAGTTGATCCCAAAACCGGCAACGTCCTTGTTTCCGTTGATCCGCGATATTTCCGGCCTACCGAAGTGGCGACGCTTTTGGGTGATCCTGCCAAAGCCAAAGAGAAACTTGGCTGGGAGCCATGTATCTCGTTGGATGAAATGGTAGCGGAAATGGTGCGGGCTGATTTGCGCGATGCGGAACGCGACAATTTATGCCGTACACAAGGATATACGACCTTCGATTATAATGAATAGGCTTGAGAATACATTCTGATACTTCTGTTGCTTCGTGCGTCTTGACAGGGCGGCGTCGCATCACTAGGTAATGTCAGGTTTGCTTAGCCGGGAACGGGTGTGTTCCCGGCTCTTTTCATGAATGCTCAACCGTGTTGGAACATATTGCCCTGTGGCAAATGATCTAGAACGTTTGCGATATCGGAGGAAGGACAATGGCATATGATATTCGTTTGGTGAAGCTGATCAACGGCGACAACTGCCTGGGCAAATGGGATGAAGAAGGCAATAAGCTGACCGAAGTTGCTGCACTCCAGACTGTTCCTACGCAGCAGGGTGTTCAGATGCTGCTTTTGCCCTTTGGCTACCCGTTCGAAAATGAAATCGCTGGCGAAATCAAGGCGGAACACATCATGTACCATTTTAAGAAAGTTCCCGAAGAACTTGAAACAAAGTACATTGAAGCGACTTCCAATTTGACATTATCTACGCCGGGCGACTTGAAGAATCTCAAGGGCCTGGGTGGTGACACCGCCAACATCAGCCAGTTATTCAAAAAATAAAGCGGTATCGCTTTTGTAAATGTTTTGGCCGGTCGGCCCTCGCTTGCCGGCATATGAAGAGATGACGCGGCCCTTGGGCCGCGTTTTTTTCTGGATACGGTCCGGAAGGATCTATGGGATGGATGCATGAAGGATATTCTTTATCGGTTGCCGCGGCCGAGCCATTATATTGGCTCGGAGTGGGGCGCAGTTGTCAAAGACCCCGAGGCCGTAGACGTTCATATGGCGTTTGCCTTCCCCGATCTCTACGAGGTGGGCATGTCGTATGTCGGGCAAAAGATTCTCTATGAAGTCGTCAATGCCGAAATGTCGCGGTATGCCGAACGAGTCTTCGCACCGACGCGTGAAGCTGCCGAGGTTATGCAAGCCGAACGGGTGCCCCTTTCCAGCCTGGAAACCGGAACACCGCTTGCCCAGCTTGACGCCATCGCATTTCACCTCACGCACGAGCTGTGTTATACGAACGTGCTCTTCATGCTCGATCTGGCAGGTATCCCTTTGCGGAGTCAGGATCGAAACGAAACCCATCCCCTCATTCTTGCCGGGGGCGGCTGCACCTTCAACGCTGAACCCATGGCGCCGTTTTTCGATATCATGGTGCTTGGCGACGGGGAGCGGGTTATTCTCGAAATCCTCGATGCTATCGCAGCAGCAAAGCAGGCCGAAGAATCGCGCGCGGAATTGTTGACACGTTTGCAAACGATTCAGGGCGTCTATGTCCCGTCCTGTTTTGATGCTGATGACACCACCGGCGCGGTGACGTCGCATTGTCCCGGCTATGATGTCGTCCACAAGGCCATTGTTGAAGACCTCAATGCTGTGACTCAACCAACGCACCAGGTGCTTCCATTCGGTAAAGCCGTGCATGATCGGTTATCGCTTGAAATTGCACGCGGTTGCACGCGCGGCTGTCGTTTCTGCCAGGCCGGCATGTTGTATCGACCGGTACGCGAACGCAGCCTTGAATCGTTGGCCCAGGCCTTACGCGATGGATTGGACGATTCTGGCTACGAAGAACTAGCCTTCCTGTCGTTATCCACGGGCGATTATTCAGCGCTTGATTCGTTGTTCCGGCAAAGTGCGTCGGCGTGTTTGGCCGAACAAATTTCCATTTCGCTCCCGTCTTTGCGAGCCGGCACGCTCACCGAAGAAATGCGGTCGCTCATGTCGCGCTTGCGTCGCACCGGCGCGACCGTTGCCCCGGAAGCCGGGTCGCAGCGTCTGCGGGATGTCGTCAACAAAGGCATTACCGAAGAAGATATTCTCAAGCACGCGGAAGGGCTGTTTGCCTCGGGCTGGCAGAATTTAAAACTCTATTTCATGATCGGCCTGCCCACGGAAACCGAAGACGATGTCCGGGCCATTTTCGATCTCGCCATGAAGGTGCTGGCCACGGCCGGTCCCAGGGCCAAACGCCTCAATATTACTGTGGCGGTTTCACCGTTTGTGCCCAAACCACACACGCCGTTTCAATGGGAAGCACAGCTCAGTCGCGATGAAGTCCACGCCCGGGTATCGTTTCTGCGCAATTTGTTTTTCCGCCATCGCAAACGGTTTACCGTGCGTTGGCATGATCCGAAAATGACATGGCTTGAAGGCATTTTTGCCCGCGGTGATCGCCATTTGGCCGACGCCGTGGAAACGGCCTATCGGAAGGACGCGTTGTTTTGTTCATGGATTGATCAGCTCGATCTCGCTCCGTGGGAAGAGGCATTCGCCGAACATGGGATTGACGCCGATGCCTATCTCGGCGCTCGTGACGAAGGTGCGCCTTTGCCTTGGGATCATTTGCACTCGGGCGTGGAGAAAGACTTCTTGTTGCGTGAACGTCGTCGGGCGCTCGAAGAGAAGAGCACACCCGATTGCCGGTACGGCGCCTGCTCGGCCTGCGGCGTGTGTGATATGGGCGATCGACGTTCCCCGTTGTCTGCCAATATGCCGGAAGAGACCCGTATTACGCCTCATTTGGTTTCAAAAACCCCATGGTGGGAAACGGAATCGGGCGAAACCGTGGACTACCCGAATATCCGTGACGAACTCGGCAAGAAAGTGGTGCATCTGAAATTGCGCTACGAAAAAACCGGCCCGGCTGTGGCGCTGAGTCAGCTGGAACTGCAAACGGTCTTCGACCGCGCCTTGCGCCGCGCCAAGCTCAAGCCGGCATTTTCCAAGGGCTTTAATCCACAACCACTGTTTCATTTTGGCTGGGCCTTGCCGGTTGGCGTCGCCAGCCTCGATGAATGGTTTGGGCTCTTTTTCCGCGTCCCGACCGACCCGGAAACCCTTCCGGACATCCTCAACGCCAAATTACCCCAAGGGATTCGCATCATCGATGCCACACCCTTGACCATGGCCCGCAAAATCCCCATGCCTACGGCCGAACGCTTTACCCTGCGCTTTGTCGATACAAAAACGACAAAATCCTTTTTACCGCTGTGGAAAGAATTCCAGGATGATTCCGAACGCATCGTGGAAGTCACCTCAAAGCGCGGGGCCAAACAGGTCGATATCCGTCCTTATTTCGCCAGCCTCGACATCCAGGACGAAAGCCTCGCCTTCGAAATCGACTGGCGACACGGCTACATGAGCCCCCTCAAACTTGTAGGCGCTGTGTGCGACGGCGTCCACGCGAGCAAATTGCTGCTGACAAAGATTGAGCAGTGTTTTGAGGATGCGGGGTAGGGGGAAGCAAAAAAGACTATCTCTTGTGATGTTTTCGATAATGCGCCCACGATGCCAACGAGGTATCGTGGGCGTTTGTATTTGGAGGAAGATGGAGGTGTATTGAATGTTTTGTATGATTTCTTGAATTCTCTGTTTGATCTCTTCGTCGGAAAGATACATCTGTTTGGAAGTAGCGATATAATTTCTCACATCATTTTATATTTTTGTTTCTTATATTCAATAGCCTGCTGTAATTGAAAGAAAATGCAGAGTAAGCGTCTGGAGAGTGGATCAACCTCGCATGGAAGGTTGGTACGTAAATGAGTCTGGACACAGAATCTTTTCCTGTAGTATAAAAATAAATATTATGTTCCGTTTTATATAGAGTGATGTTGGAAATTCGCACTACGTGAAGAATGTAAGGAGGGGATATGTTAATGTTACGACTTGTATTCACTGGTCTTTTGCTTCTTTATCCAGCATGGGCAATCGCTGCGTCAAACCAGTTTGTCACTGCCTACAAAGTAACGGGAGACGTATCCGATGGACTTTCAATAAGTGACATGAAGGCTATCGACGAGGGACTACTGTTCGCCGGGCACGCGAACACATCTGAATGGAGTTATTACCAGCATGCTTCTGTTGGGCTTGTCGACTACAAAGGCGAAGTTGTCTGGCATCAACGATTCGGCGACATAAGCATCTATGAATACAACAGAGTTCTTTCCAAGGTCACTGCTGACGATAAGGGCAACGTCTTTGCCGTCGGTACGGCGTATTACGGTGACGGCCAAAGGGACCTGTTCATGGTCAAGCTCACAAAAGCCGGTTCGCTCGTTTGGCAACATACCATTGATCACGAAAAAACCAGTTGGGCCGGGCCTCTGGACATCGCGATCAATACAGACGGTTCTGTTGCGCTGTTGGCGTCCATGGGGTGGTCCTGGTGCGACGGCCCTTGCGGATGTACTTCGAGAGCGATTTACTACTACACGCTCGACCCAGATACAGGAAACGTCATATCGGAAAAGGCCGTGGGATACGAAGGACAAGCTTGGTTCGTTTCGGACGGTTTTATTGTCGCGCTCAGCAATCAGGCTAACGAAGAAGTTCCTTCCGGTATTCTCGCTCTCAAACGATACGGTCGCGACGGGGAACAAATTTGGGCCAAGGGATATCCGTACTACACAAGAGCAGGAGAAACCACGAGAAGGTACATCTACAACAATAACCTCGCCGTGGGAGAATTCGACAATGGATACGTCGTGTATGTCGGCGTAGGCAGCGTGACATACGACTATCGAGGACTGCTCTTCCAGATCGACAAAGACGGCAAGGTCAACTGGATGAACGAAATTGCGCCGTACGAGTATGAAGAAAAAAACGGTATCCCTGGGGATATGCTCGTGTATTCGGATGGGAGTTGTCTTTTATCGACGTATATCGGCTATACGTCTATCCATCCCATTCTCAGCTGGTTCAACAAGGATGGCACGCTCGCACGCTCCTTGGCCAGAGGGGATGACGAATGGGCTGAACTCGATCAACTCGTCAAGCTCCAATACGGCGTGGCCATCGGCGGCAGCCCCGGTAAAGCTGACATGAGCCATAGAATGATGCTGTGCATTTTTAATTCCGTCCCCACAGGGGACATCTGCGACGCCCTCGGGCTGACTTTGAACTCGCATACATTCACAGTGACCCCTGTTACGGCTGTTGTGGGGGGAACCAAGCTCTATCCCAGCTGCACTTTTGCCGCAGCAACCGTCTCGGATGCAGAACACGTGATCGCCACCAGCCTGGAACGTCTGGAGACATGCACGATAGACAATCTTTCCTATATCGCCGATCTTGTTATATTGCTTCTGAACTCTCCATAAGCCTTGTGAAACTCAAAATACAATTTAAGGGCGTTTTTTTGACGAAGTGCGATTTGCTTAAGATACTATTTGGCTCTGATTTTGGATTCAATATTGGAATGCGAAGTCCATCGGGTTTCGTGGAGTATTCATGATCGGAACGTTTTAGAGATGGGGTCGATGATATGTCTTTACCTTCTCTTGGAATGAAGAGGCGTGATTTTTTGCGTAGTATGTTGTCGAGCGCTGTCGCACTGACCCTGCCCGGGCTGTCCAGGGCAGCTTTCGCTGGGGAGAACGACATCCAGGTCGCGATGACGCCTGGACTCGTGAACGAAGCTGCGACAAGGCTGAAGGGGCATGTGCTACGCACACCGCTCGTGGACGGAGGTCTACTTTCGAAGCGTACAGGAACCAACCTTTTTCTTAAACTTGAGAATATGCAGTACACCGGCGCGTTCAAGGAGCGTGGAGCCTACAATAAAATGGCAACACTCAATCCCGCCGAACGGTCACGGGGGGTGATTGCGGCCAGTTCGGGCAACCATGCTCAGGCTGTGGCCTATCACGCCACTCAGCTTGGTATTGCCTCGGCCATTGTCATGCCTACGGTGACTCCGCATAGCAAAATTCGTCGTACGCGCAATCTGGGCGGTGACGTGATCGTTCACGGCGAGGAATTCGATGAATCTCTGGCTTTTGCACTTGAAAAAGCTGAGCAGAATGGGCTGACCTTCATTCATCCGTTTGACGATCCTCTGATCATCGCCGGGCAGGGCACTGTTGGGCTGGAGATCATACAAGATTTGCCTGACGCCGAGATACTTTTGGTACCTGTTGGCGGTGGCGGCCTCGTGGCTGGATGTGCAACAGCGGCCAAGGCCATCAATCCGAAACTCAAGGTCTACGGGGTAGAAGCAGCGCATTATGCGGCCATGTATCAAATGCTACATCATCAACCCGTGAAAACAGGGGGCGAGACCCTTGCCGAAGGCATCGCAGTTCACACCATAGGTCGACTTCCGTATGCGATTGACGAACGTTTGCTGGAAGATGTGCTTGTGGTGGACGAGGAGCACATCGCTCTCGCTATCACCTGTATTTGGGCCGAGCACAAATTGGTGTCCGAGGGGGCGGGAGCCGTGGGTGTTGCCGCCCTCCTGCAATACGACGGCATGTTTACCGGAAAGAAGGTCGTCACCCCAATCACCGGAGGCAACATTGATGCCCGACTTTTCGCAACGTTGTTACAGCGTGACATGTACTTGCAGGGCCGGTTGACGCAAATTCGCGTCGTTTCTCATGGCGGTCATGCCGACGTCTATCCTGACATTGCAACAGTGCTGAATCGAACAGGGGCCGAAGTGGTTAACCTGGAGTACGACCCCATATTTCATGCGTCGTCGCCGCTGTCCACAGCCTATGAACTGATTATTGAGACCAGGGATGAAAAGCACGCTGACGCTGTCATCAAGGAACTCAATGCCGCGCATTTTGAAGCGGTGCGGGTGCGGTAGGGACGGGAGATTCTCTGCGAACGCTCTGGGTGCTGTTACATTATCCCCTTGACTATCGTGTATTGGAATCAAACGATAGTGGAGGATGACAGTAAACAACACACTGAAATTGTATTTATAAATTCCTGCGAGAAATGCTTTGGCTTTTGGGGCAACGGAGCGACAAGCGTATTTTTCTCAGACAATACGCTTGTCGCTCGATTCATTTCTTTTTTCAGATTGTCAACAACTCAGTGGTCGTACTGCTTGGCGTATTCCTTGTCGTTGTACATCGATTCGCCGTACATTTTTTTGCCATATTCACGGATGATGCTCTGTCCTTCGTCGGAGCCTACAAACTCGATGAAGGCGCAGCCCAGATCTGTCCCCTTTGTGGCACCTTCAGGCTGGCAGAGGCCGTGATAGGTGTTCACGATGAACATGTCGCCTTTGAAAAGCACATCCAGATTCTCGATGTCTTTTTTGCCCGCCACCCAGGTGGAGGAATCCGTCATAAAATAGGCTTTGTCCTTGTCTGCACGCAACAGCGTGGCCATCATGAAGTCCTTGGTGGTCACGTACCAGTCTCCGGAAGGATCCACGCCGGCTTTTTTCCAAATGGCCATTTCTTTTTTGTGCGTCCCTGAATTATCACCACGCGACAGGAACAACGCCTTGGCGTCGCTGATTTTCTTGTATGCTTCGGCCACAGACTTTGCACCTTTGATGCCCGCAGGATCATCCTTGGGACCTACGATGTAGAATTCATTGGAACCAATGAGTTGGCGATTGCGCGCCCAGCCATCTGACACCGCCTTTTTTTCAGCTGCGGGCGCGTGCACCATAATGGCGTCAACATCTTTCTCTTTCAAAAGCATCAGTGAAGCCCCAGATCCGGCTTTCTTCCAGCACATGGCTGACCCGTGCTTTGCATTGAACGCGTCGGCCAGAACTTCCAGTAATCCCAGTTCTCCGGGGCTTCCCGTGGCAATGCTGAAGACTTCACCGTCGCCGTACGTTTTTTTGCATTCCTTGGCATACGCCGAAGCAGCGAATAATAGCGTGCAGGTCAAAAGCGCAAGACAGATTTTTCTCATGACAGGCTCCTTTCTTGTGTTGGAAGAGGGATCTTGCGGTATTGCTCTTTCATTATCCTTCTTTCAGTCTTTCTTTGGTACATGGTTTTGAGAAGTGTAACCACATTGTTGATTCAAGCGCCTTGGTTGTCAGTACGAGCATACAAGATGAAAACGTTGTAGGGCATGGGGAATATCTTCATCTCCATATTGGTTGGGTTTTGAGGGGAATATTTGTGGCACTCCCCAAATACTTTTTCATAAAAAACTTCAATTTTACAAGAAGTATTCTTGTATCTGACGTGTCCGGCGGTTGTATGCTATGCTGGCACATTGTATTGTTTCATCTGAACTCATTTTATAGAAAGGCGTTTTTCATGACACAACCTTTTCGACTCGCTTTTGCTGGTTGTGGTAATCAGGCTCGGCGGCATGTGGCATATTTTTCTTCGCGACACGATGTGGAAATTATGGTGTTTGATGTGGATCGGAGCCGAGCGGCGGCGTTGGCCGCGGACGCCCATGTTGCGACGGTGAATGATCTTGACGACGCTTTGGCGCGGAGCTGTGACGCCTTGATGGTGTGCACACCGACATCCAGCCATTTTCCGCTTGTTCATAAGGCTTTGTCGGCCGGAGTGCATGTGTTTTGTGAAAAACCGCTCTGCCGGACACGAGATGAAGCCGTCACGTTGGTCGAGCGAGCCCGCGCGCAGCAATGTGTTTTACAAGTGGGGTATCTCTACCGATTCGTCCCGGCTTTTGTCTGGTTGCATCGTGTTATCCATGAACATCGCAATCCGCTCGGAAAGCTGCACACGGCGCGTTTCCATATCGGTGGCCGTGCTCCACGTGCCTGGATGTATCAGTGTGCGTTCGGGGGCGGGGCTGTCTATGAGAAACTTGTCCACATGCTTGATTTGGCACACTGGCTTTGGGGTGGACTCGCGGATACCGAGCTTGTGCATGCCAAAAACGAGCATTCCGAATATATATGCGATGGACAAACCATACAGAGTGATGTCGAGGACGATGTGTTGGTCCGTGGCACAACGTCAACCGGCGTTTCGCTCGCGTTGCACGCGGATATGACGTCAGAGACCTTCAGCCAGTGGGTTGAAATCCATGGCGAGAACGGGCGCTTTCTGGCTTCCATTACGCCGGATATTGATTCCTCTGTGGAGTTGCATCACCCTCGTTACGATATGCCTGCGGGGAAAACTTCGTTTGCTTGGGAACCGCAGTTGTATGCCTTGCAAATGTATTTGTTTTTGTCTCGCGTGCGTGGCGCAATGAGCGGAGAGCGGGATATACCGGTGCACGATATGAATGCGCTGCTCAATGTGGCGGATTCTGTCGAGATGATACAGCGCGATGTCCACATGGTCTTAACGGGCAATGAGGACCAACAGAAACGTGAAGGAATGGACCGGTATGGAAAAATATCTTGCTCCGGCACACGTGACGTTTGGTGACGATGCTATTGATGCCGCCGTTGCCGTTCTTCGTTCCGGCCAGGTGAGCGCCGGTCAGGAGTGTCGAGCGTTCGAAGCTGAATTTACCGCGGCAGTGGGGGCACGTCATGCCGTGTCCTGTGCCAGTGGTACGGCCGCGTTGCTGTTGTCCTGTTTGGCCGTGCTGCAACCCGGTGATGAAGTGCTTGTTCCCGGATTGACCTTCTTTGCGACGGCCGGAGCGGTAGTTCGGGCCGGATGTCGGCCCGTATTCTGTGATATTGACCCGAAAACGTTCCTCATGGATATGGACGATGCCGCTCAAAAGCTGACTCCGCAAACCCGAGCGATTATTCCGGTTCATCTCTTTGGTAATCCGTGTGACGCCGACGTCGTGTGCCGATTTGCCGAGACACATGGTGTGCACATCATTTGGGATGCGGCGCAGGCGCATGGTGCACGTTTCCGAGGTCGGGATGTCGGCAGTTTGTCCGGGTTGTGCTGTTATTCGTTCTATCCCACCAAAAATGTGGGGACGGCTGGAGAAGGGGGCATGGTGACGACGCAGGACGAAACCCTTGCCGAGCGTATTCGCTGCCTTGCCAATCAGGGGCAACGTGTACGGTATGAACACGTCATGAGTGGATTGAACGAGCGTATGAGTGAGGTGGAAGCGGCGATCGGGCGCGTTCAGCTCGGTCATCTTAAAGCCATGCTTGCCAAACGACGCCGTAATGCGTCTCGACTCCACGATGGTCTTTGCGACATTCCCGGGCTACACATGCAGACCATATCCCCACATGGGGAGTCGGCATGGCATCAGTTCTGTGTGTGCGTCGATGCAGCACAGACCGGGGTCACTCGCGATATGCTGGCCACACAATTGGCCGAACGGCATATCGGGACGGCTATTCATTATCCCAAAGGCGTCCATGAACAACCGGCGTTCGAGCAGATGGCGACGGCATTGCCGGTGACCGAGAGCGTAAGTCGTTCCATTCTCGCCTTACCCGTTCATCATGGACTGACGGATGACGATGTGGACCGTATAGTTTGGACTGTACGGGAAATCATGTTGACCAAGAGGGAGGGAAACGATGTCCATTCATGAGACCGCACATATTCACAACACCGCCATTGTTGACGACCGGGCAGAGATTGGCCCCCAAGTCACCATTGGGCCGTTTTCCCTTATCACCGGTGATGTCGAAATTGGTGAAGGAACCATCATCAAAGAACGCGTCTCCATCGAGGGGCATACACGCGTTGGAATGCACAATCATATTTTTGCTGGTGCGGTCATCGGCAGTTGGCCGCAAGATTTACACTATGCTGGAGCACCCACGCAGACCATTGTTGGCGACCACAATTTGATTCGAGAATATGTCACCATCAATGCAGCTACTCCCGAGGGAGAAGGGCGGACCGTTGTCGGCAACCATTGTGCGTTTCTGACACACAGCCACGTTGGGCACAATTGTGTGGTGGAGGACCATGTTACGTTGGTTAATGCGGTCAATCTGGGAGGATTCGTCACCGTAGGAGAAGGGGCTTACATCGGTGGTGCTGCCTCGGTGCATCAGTTCGTACGAGTGGGCCGTAACGCCACCATCAGTGGGTATTCCAAAACCATCCAGGATGCCCCCCCGTATATGACCGTGGCAGGACAGCCGACACGCGTTGTCGGGCTCAACAGTGTCGGACTGGACCGCGCCGGATTTTCCGATGAAGATAAACGTCTTCTCAAACGCGCTTTGCGACTGCTTTTTCGTTCCGGCCTGACCTATTCCAGTGCGTTGCAGCAACTGGAAGACTTTCCGCCGTCCCCGCATATTGCCCATTTGATGGAGTTTATGCGGACCTCGTCGCGTGGGGTGTGTCGAGGAAAGTAACGTTACGTGGAGTGTCCACCACGTCTTGGTGAATACTCTGCACCGTTCAATAAATACCTCGACACCCTATAAATGATCCTTAAGCAGCTAAAGTTTTTGAAGATTATCAAGAAACTTTTTTCAAAAAGTTTCTTGATCCGCCGGAGGCATTCTTCTTCCTTCCCTCATTTCCCTCCACCCGCATCGAGAACCAGAGGCATGTTTTCCGGACTACCGATGACAACCACTTTGCTGTTGTCGGAGCGCGACACGTCGGACATGGCTTTGATTTCCAGCCAGCGGAGCAAGTTCGGGCTCAGGTTGCTGCCGACAATCTCTTGATATTGCTTGATGCCCTCGGCCTCAATGCGCCGGCGTTTGGCCTCATCCGAGGCGAGTTGAAGCAAATACTGATAGGACAAGGCTTCTTGCTGTCGCTTGAGTTTGTCTTCTATGGCGGCGTTAATGGCTTTGGGAAGCTCAAGTTTTTCAATAACCAAGTCTTCAAAGGCAAACGGTTGCCCGTCCAGTTCTTTCTTGGCTTCGGCCAGAATATCGCGCTGGAGTTCTGTGCGTGCTGACGTGTAGAGGGCTTCAGGGAGATATTTGCCTATCACTTGGCGTGTTGCCGAATAAATGACAGGCACCAAAATATTGTCCGTAAAATTGGGACCAATATGACGAACCAACTCCTTCAACCCTTCAGGCTGCGGATGAAAAATAGCGGAGACGCTCATACTGACGTACAAGCCGTTATTGGTCAGCGCGTCGACTTGCAATGTTCGCTTCTGTTTGGTCACCGTGTAGACATACATCTTATTCCACGGGGCAATCATGTAGAGCCCTTCGCGATAAATGTCGTCGGCCAGCGGCTCTTGAGCCAAAGCATTAAAATAGACGCCGGCTTGGCCCGGATAGATATACACGAACATCAACGGTGAAAGGTAGACAAACAGGAACAGCATGACGAACACAAATGAAATACTGATGATTTTGTGCTGACGAAAGAAAGTCAATGGATTCATGATTGTCTTCCCCGGTGTTGGACGATGCGCCCGGCATCGAGTTTGACCACGCGGTCGGCCACGTGGAAATAGGCGTCGTCATGTGAGACGGCGATAATGGTCTTCCCTGATTTTTGCGCATCGGGCAAAAATTGTTCATAGAAAAATTGACGGAATACGGGATCAAGATCGGCCGCAACTTCATCGAAGAGCAGAATTGGGGCCTCACGCACGATAGCGCAGGCAATGGCAAGTCGTTTCCGTTGTCCTGCCGAGAGTTCCAGCTCCCCGAAGCGGCCATCACTCCACGTGACATGCTCCGTTAATCCCATGGATGCAAGCGCCTGATGAATGCGTTCGTCATCCAGTCTCTCTTGTCCATAAAAACGGTCAAAGAGGTAGAAATCCGGAAAAACTATGGAAAACAAGTTACGATAATCGGCTCGGTTGGTGTCTGTAATGCTGGTTTTTCCTAGGAAGAGTTCGCCCTGACTCGGCTCATAGAGTCCGGCAATGAGTTTCAGGAGCGTTGTTTTTCCTGTTCCATTTCCCCCCACAATAAAGAGCATTTCTCCCGGAGTGATGTCCAACGCGATGGGGCCGAGAGCGAAATGGCCGGGCTCGTTCTCAATATGAGATGGATAACTGAATGTCACATTCTCCAAGCGGATATGCCGATCTTCCGAAGGGCGTGTGGTAAATCGGCCAGGCCGAGCCGATGCTTCTTGTACCTGCGCATTGTCCAGAGCCTCTTCCAGGTCGGTCAGAGAGGCAACGGCCTTCTCGGCTTTAAGGATGAGCGGAATGGACTGCACAATGCGCGTCACCGAACCATAGGAAAACAGGACAATGGCGGCGATTTTGATGACATTCACCTGACTTATGGAACTGATACGCGGCAGAAGGAATATCATGGAGGCGACGAGCAGATAGTAGAAGGATTGGACAAAGACCGTATTGCTGCTCAGTTGGTTCTCTACCTGAATGCGTTCTTCCAGGGCTGTTGATGCGGCAGGGCGGATGTGGTTGTCGAAGATGTCCTTTGTCATGGCGCTTGTGATGCGCAGTTCTTTGAATCCTTCGATAATATATTGAAAGAAATGTTTGAAACGACGTTCCCGGTGTTCGGTTTCACGAAGTCGTGATTGGATGCTTCTGAGATTGATGGTGTAGACCAGAATGCCGAAGAGATAGAATAGTGCCACTACGCCAAGCGCCAGTGGAGAGAGCAACGCGGCATACACGCCGCAAAACACGATCATGACGCAGCCAGCCGCGACATGGGCGAGGCCTTTTGAAGTCTCCAGTATAATGTCTGTATTGGTGTGGAGTGTCGTATAGATGCGTGTTTTGCCCAGGCGTTCAAAGGCGATAAGGCGCGTGCTTCTGAGTTTTTCCGCGATTCTTACCGTTGTGGCAAACAGGGCCGATTCCGTGAGGCGAATTGTTCGCGAGGCAGCATAATGACTCGCGAGGGCGTAGGCTCCTAACACGAGAAAAAACATGAGAAGCGCGCGCAGGTTGAGTCCGGTATCACCGATGGTCGTTGCCGCGGTATTGATGATGACCACAATGCCGCCTTGGAGTAAGCCGGCGGCAACAGCCGTAAAAACAATACGTGCCCAGGTTGGTTTATCCTGTTTGACGATAAGACGATAGAGGCCAGATGTCTTGATGTCCATGGTCATCCTGTGGCTCTGGGGTTTGATACTGGCAAGGGGCAAAATGGGAACGTTTGTTCGAAGGCCCTAAAGTAATATGCTGATTCTTACTGTTTTTTTGACAATCCGACAACCGAAACTCTCATTTTTGTATTCCCTGTAAGCGTTGCCTGCCTGTTAACGTATCGTTCTGACTTGACCATCGGGCTCTTGGCTTTATTATCTGCATCGAAACGCGTACACTGCGTGTGTTCTCGAAAACCGAAACAGAAGGCGGGTACGCATGCTGGTGATGGGGGTTTCATTGTTGAGAGCGTCTTTTTTTCCATGGTTTTTCAGTGGGAAAAGAGCGTTCTTTGGTTTCGTTCTCTTTTCTCCAGCTTTTGTGACGAGAACAAAAGGAAGGCATTGTGAAACGATTTTTTCTGCACCTGATCGGGGTTCTTGCTATGCTGCAAGTACTTAGTCCCTTGGGGGAGAGTATCGCCCTGGCCGCTCCCGATCAAATACCTGATGATGTTCATGTTACTGTTCTTGAAAATGGTATGACCGTGGTTGTCATGGAAGACGATCGCTTCCCGCTGGCTGCTGTACGATTATTTGTTCACACGGGATCGGCGTTTGAAACGCCGAAACAGGCTGGTATCAGCCATTTGCTCGAACATATGGTGTTCAAACCGACGAATACCCGTAACGGCGGCGATGCTGCCCAAGAAATCGAGCGTGTTGGCGGTGACGTGAATGCGGCAACGAGTTTCGATTACACCGTGTTTATTGCCGACGTCCCTGATGCACATGTGAAATTGCCGTTGGAAGTCTTCAAGGACATGATTTTCTCAGCGAAGTTCGACCCCAAAGAACTTGAGCGAGAAAAACAAGTGGTGCTGTCCGAGCTTGCTCGGGGGGAAGACAATCCGTCCAACCGTCTTTTTAAGACGTTGCAATCGGAAGTTTTTTCCGGGACAACTTACGGATGGCCTATCATCGGCTTCAAAGATTCGGTTTCCGCCATCACTCCCGAAGATTTGCGCCAATATATTCGGGAGCATTACCAACCGCAGTCTATGCTTCTTGCCGTTTGCGGTCGTATCAAGGCTGAGAATGTCGTTGCCACTGCGCAAGAGGTGTTCGGTGATCTGAAAAATACGCATGTGCAGACTCCTCCACCACATATCGCCGCGGAAAGCTTGCCTGTCGGCCCTAAGGTTGTTGTGGAGGCAGGTAAATGGAACAAAGTCTATCTGCATGCGGTGTTTCCCATCCCGGGAATGAACACCGCCAATGAAGCCGGATTGGAGCTGCTGGCCCAACTGCTTGGTGGAGACCGTACATCCAAGCTGTATCGTATGTTCAAATATGACAAACGTCTTGTGGATTCGATTTCCATGTCATCGTTGACGTTGGAGCGCGCAGGGTTGCTCTATATTGATGCAACCTTGGATGAAGCCAACCTTGAGACGTTTTGGAAAGATCTTATTGCAGAATTATCTTCTTTGTCGGCCGACAGCTTCACCCAGGAAGAAATTGATCGGGGTAAGCTCAATATTGAAGATTCCTTATTTACGGCCAAAGAAACACTGGGTGGACTGACGATGAAGCTCGGCTATTTCCGTTTTTTTGGCTATGGGCCGAATGGAGAAGCCAACTACCTGACCAATTTGGCGAATGTCGATCGGGCTGAGCTGGAAAAGCTGATTACGACGTATGTTCGTCCCAGTGCGCTTTTTGTTTCGGCTCTGGTTCCGGCAAAGGATGGAGCCGACACGGCGAGTTTGACGCAGTCTATGGAAGATACGGTTCGTCAAGCCATTCCTCAAAAACAACAGAGTGTAACACATGTTCAAAAGGATACGGCGCACAAGGAAATCGTGGACTTAGGGCAGGGGCGTCGCGTCATCTTTTTGCCCGATCCCACCTTGCCGTATGCGGCTGTCTCCCTGGTGTACAATGGTGGAGATGCTTTACTGGATGAAAAAACACAGGGACTTGCCGACCTTGCTGCACGTGCTTTGACGCGGGGGACATCTACCCGGTCGGCAACAGAGATTGAGGACTTATTATCGGATCGTGCTTCAGCCATTTGGGCGTCCAACGGTCGTGATTCGTTTGCCGTGACAGCGAAATATCCGGCTCGCTTTGGGTCGGAGGTCTTGGATCAGTTCAAAGCAACGGTGTTGCATCCAGCCTTTGTCGATAAGGAAGTTCTATTATCCATTCAGAATCAGCTCGCTTCCATTCGGTCGCAAAATGACCAGCCCATGGGGTTGGCATTTCGACAGCTCTTTCCATTTCTCTTCGCATCCGGACATTACAGTTACTACCGGCAAGGCATACCGGACGAAGTAAAAGCATATACGCCGGCGCAGTTGGTTTCTTTTTGGGAAAAACAGCGGAGTATGCCGTGGGCGTTGGCCGTATGCGGTCAATTTGATCAGGATGAAATATTGACATTAGCTCGTGAGTTGGCCGCGGCCCAAGAGAATGTTACGCCGTTTGCTTTTACGGCTCCTCAGTGGAGCAACAATCATGAGAAAAAACTGACGCTTCAGGATCGGAATCAGACGCATATCCTGAAAATTTATCCTGTTCCAGGCAGTGAAAGTCCGGATACCCCGGCTTTGAAACTGTTGAAAACCGCTTTGGCTGGGCAGGGGGGGATTTTGTTCCGTGAGCTTCGAGACAAACAAGGACTTGGCTACACGGTAACGGCGATGTTGTGGCAGGCCAAAGAGGGTGGGTTCCTCGCGTTCTATATTGGGACTTCACCGGAGAAAGCGACACAGGCCATGGCCGGGTTTGACGACGTTGTCCAATTCGTCATGCAGAATGACCTGCCTGCCGAAGAAATTGAACGCGCCAAGAATCTTCTCCTCGGAGATTACTACCGCAATCACCAAAGTCTGCGGAGTCGCAGTGAAGAAGCCGCACGATTGGTGGGGCGCGGGTTCGATGTTGACAGGAATCAGAAGGTCATTGAAGAAGCCGAGAAACTGACGCCGGTCGATGTCCGCAATGCGGCGAAACGTTTCTTCGATGAAAATCAGCCTTATATCATGCAGATTGTGCCATAGGTTATATGCTTTTTTGACAACGCAATGTAATAAAGGAGAAATATCGCCATCTTGCATAGTGGGGATATTTCTCCTTTCCTCTTTTTTTCGTCAAAAAACGAATGTAGCTGTATTACGTTTTTTTCTCTTCTCCATTCTCCAAACACTGTTCCTCTTGTATGTGACTCATGTTTGGGCTTCGTTACGTTTGATCCATAGTTGAGACACAAGAAAGCCGGCGAACATGAGGCTACAGCCAAGAAGTTCTCGAAGACCAAGCGATTCATGGAGAATAATTGCACCAGCGAGCGCAGCAAAAACAGACTCCAGGCTCAAAATAATGGCAGCATGGCTTTCTTTGGCGTGCTGTTGGGCAACGACCTGGAGAGTGTACGCGATCCCGACCGACATGATGCCGCCATACGCAATGGGAATTGCTGCGGCAAGAATGTCTTGCGAAGCCAAAGGTTCAACACATCCCGCAACAAGCAGGTTCAGCAGGGCACAGACCATGTATTGGCCTACAGCCAGTCGGAGTGGATCGACCATGGGAGCCAGTCGGCCGATGATCAGCACATGGCCGGCAAAAAGAACGGCACACATGAGTTCAAGCAGATCCCCAAAAGCGAGGGAGAACGATTCATTCATACTGAGAAAATAGAGACCGAGGGCAGCCAACCCTGCGCCAGCGACAGCTCCGGGGCCGGGCTTGGCTTTGCTGAAGATAAACGCGCCTATCGGGACAAGAACGACATAAAGACCGGTAATAAAACCGGCTTTACCAGCCGTTGTATACAATAACCCGACCTGTTGCAGCGATGCCCCGCCAAACAGAAACACTCCGGCAAGTATGCTGGCCAGCCATAAGGAAATACGTTTTTTTTCCAAAGTATGGGGCAGAGGAGGGAGATTCGAACGTTTGAGGGCCAGAGGGAGGAGGACAAGGCCGCCTAACGCGAAGCGGACACCGTTAAATGTAAACGGGCCGACGTTATCCATTCCAACGCGTTGAGCAACAAACGCGACTCCCCATATAGCAGCGGTGATGAAAAGCAGGATGTCAGCACGAAGTGCGTTCGATTTCATGTCGTCAATTCCATGTCTGAAAGGGTGCGTATCTCATTTGGGAAAAGAAGAACGCATTCCATGTTTGTGGACTATTGGCAAGACATGGTTCTTTACAAGGAATCTTTCTGATACCAAAGAAAGCGGCTTGTCTTTTTAGTGGGTTCGATCTATTAATCAGTGTTTTTGACAATTATGGTCACTGCAAAACTGTGACGCATACGTAAAGGTATTTATTGACAGCCTTTTTGTGTGCCTGGTTTTTATTTTCCTTTAGGAGGTTATTATGTTGAAGAAATTACTCTTCTCGTTTGTCTTTCTTGCTCTATTGTCTCAGCCGGCATTCGCCCGTGTTATCACCTTTGCCACGGATGCCACCTGGCCTCCGATGGAATTTGTCGATGCCAATAAACAGATCGTCGGCTTTGCCATTGATTACATGACCGAAGCCGGTAAGCTCGCCGGGTTTGAACCTAAATTTGAAGCTGTTGCGTGGGACGGTATTTTCGCTGGTTTGGGTACTGGCAAATACGATGCCATTTGCTCTTCTGTTTCCATTACGGAAGAACGCAAAAAAGCCATGGACTTCTCTGTTCCCTACTTTAAAGTTCGCCAGGCGTTGGTTGTGCCTGTAGAGGTTGCCAAGGACGTTCACGGGCTTGAAGACATGAAGGGCAAAACCTTGGGCGCGCAGATTTCCACTACCGGACATTTTGCCGTCAAAAATGCCGAAGGCATCAAAGACAAATCCTACGATGAAGTCGGTCTCGCATTCGAAGATATGTACAATGGCCGTATCGACGGCGTTGTGTGCGACGATCCAGTTGCCGCCAACTATGCACTGCAGACCGAAAAATATAAAGATAAGTTCGTCATTGCCGCTGTTATCGAAACTGGTGATATTGAATACTATGGTGTCGCGGTGAAAAAAGGCGACACGGAAGTGCTCGATCTTATCAACAAGGGTATCAAAGCCGTCCAAGAAAAGGGCATCGACAAGAAGCTCATTGAAAAATGGATCGGCAAATAACGTCCATACGTTTTGCCTTTTTTGTCGGCGGCCGATTGGGCCGGTCGCCGGCATTTTTTTGTTTTGCCCGCCTGAGAGCGCGAAGTATCCATGTCTGAGGAAAATGCCCCCATTGAATATCATGATGGCCCCGCCATTCCCAAAAAGGGAGACAAGGGACTCGTTTCTGCCTGGAGAATTTCCTTTGTTGGCGCCATAGCCATTCTTATCTACCTCGTCGTTACCAAGCCTGACCCGTACGCCGATCTGCTCATGTTTTTACCGGACGGCATTCTCGTTACCTTCAAAGTTACGATCTATTCTATGGTCTTGGCGTTGTGTTTCGGGTTTATTGCCGGGCTTGGTCGCATTTCACGAAATTATTGGATTAACCTCATTGCTTCAACGTATGTTGAAGTGGTGCGCGGGGTTCCGCTGCTTGTTCAGCTGTTCTACCTGTATTACGCCATGGGCCAGTTCTTGCGGGTCGACGGCATTCCAGCTGCCGTTATTGCCATGAGTGTCTGCTATGGGGCCTATATGGCGGAAATTTTTCGTGCAGGCATTAAGTCCATCAACAAGGGACAAACTGAGGCTGCCCGATCGTTGGGTTTTAACCGAACCCAAACGATGATGTACGTCATTTTACCACAGGCTTGGCGTATTATTTTGCCGCCCATCGGTAACGAATTCATCATGCTGCTCAAAGACTCGTCACTCATCTCAATTTTGGGGATTGCCGACTTGTTGCGCCGCGGCCGTGAATTCGCCTCCACGACCTTTTTGTATTTTGATACGTACACCATGGTGGCGTTGGTGTATTTGCTTATCACGCTGGTGTTGTCCAAGCTCGTCAGCACGATGGAAGAGAGGCTGAGCCGTCATGTCAAAGCCTAATTATATTATTACCATTGAAAATGTCTGTAAGTATTTCGATACCGTCGCGGCGTTGAAAGACGTGAGTCTCAATATCGACAGTGGGGAAAAAGTTGTCATTATTGGGCCGAGTGGTTCGGGAAAAAGTACGCTGTTGCGCTCAATCAACCGCCTTGAAGACATTTCTTCAGGAAAAATTGTTGTTGATGGCTTTGACCTCGATAACCCGGCGAATGATATCAATAAAATTCGCATGGAACTCGGCATGGTTTTTCAAAGTTTCAACCTGTTTCCCCATAAAACCGTGCTGCAGAATTTGACCTTGGCTCCGATGAAGCTCAAAAAGATGCCGCGCGCCACTGCCGAAGAAATGGCCTACAAGCTCCTCGATAAGGTTGGCATTCGCGAGAAGGCTGATGTCTATCCGACCATGCTTTCCGGTGGACAGCAGCAGCGCGTTGCCATTGCGCGGGCGTTGGCGATGAGTCCGAAGATTATGCTGTTCGACGAACCGACATCGGCTCTAGACCCGGAAATGATCGGGGAAGTGCTTGATGTTATGGTGACGCTTGCCCGTGAGGGCATGACGATGGTCGTTGTAACGCATGAAATGGGCTTTGCCCGCGAAGTTGCTGACCGCATTGTATTTATGGATGGTGGGCAAATCCTGGAAATTGCCACGCCGGAAGAATTTTATACGGCACCCAAAAATCCGCGTACGCAGAAGTTTCTTGAACAGATTCTGTAACGATATCGCTCTCGTACTTACCGTTCCTGGCCCTGGCAGTGGCCGGGAGCGGTTCATGTGCTAGTACATCTCTTTGCATGAAACTCGTCTTCTTTTCCCTTCTCTTTTTGCGGTGACGTTTTTTTCCGATCAGGATATGTATTGCTATTGCTCCATGGCGCTTTGACAGGAGCCATTTTTTTCTTTACCTGAACTCTTTTCTCCTATGACATCGAAGGGCAACAACCATGCTGAAACATTTTCTCACCGTGCAGGATATTCCGTATTCGCAGGCCTTCGGCGTGCTCGCCCGTGCCGAAGAAATGAAGAAGGTCGATTATAGAAGCGACCTCCTTGCCGGGAAAACAATTGTACTCATCTTCGAGAAAGCCTCGACCAGGACACGGATATCCTTTGATGTGGCGATACGCCATCTGGGCGGACAAACTATTTTCATGACGCCAGCCGAGTCGCAACTTGGTCGTGATGAGCCGATTAAAGATGCCACCCGCGTCTTGTCGCGGTATGTCGATGGTTTGGTCGTGCGGACGTTTGCCCATTCCAATTTGGAAGAAATGCGCCTGTATTCGGACATTCCTGTTGTCAATGCGTTGTCCGACAGCTTTCATCCATGCCAGATTATGAGCGATATTCTGACAATGAAAGAGCATGGTCCGGGACTGGATAAAACGCGTGTTGCCTGGGTGGGGGATGGTAATAATGTTGCTCAGTCACTCATCAATGCGGCAATATATTTCCCATTTGAACTGTTTCTGTCCTTCCCAGAAGGTTACAATCCCGATACGAATGTTATCGACCTTGCTTTAAAAAGCGGGGCTAAGATTTACATGACACATGATCCGGTCGAAGGGGTGGAAGACGCCGATTTCGTCTACACCGACGTGTGGGCATCCATGGGACAGGAAGCTGAGCAAAAGAAACGTGAACGTATTTTTGCGCCGTATCAGGTGACCGAAGAACTGCTCAAACATGCCAAGCCTGAGTGCAAGGTGCTGCATTGCCTGCCAGCCCACCGTGGCGAGGAAGTCAGTGAAGAGGTGCTTGAAGGAGAACGGTCCATCGTTTGGGATCAAGCCGAAAATCGTTTACACATGCAAAAGGCTATTTTGGAATGGGTGTTTGGCAACGTCGATTACAGTATCTATCCCGTACCGGCACGCATTAACCCCATTGGTCATCTTGGACCGCATGTGGCGTTTTAGTGAACTGTCAACCCGATACTTCGTCTTTGAGGACAACGTACCATGAGCGATATCAATAAAGTAGTTCTGGCCTATTCCGGTGGCTTGGACACTTCGGTCATCCTGAAGTGGATTGCCAAAACATATAATTGCGAGGTCATTACGCTGACAGCTGACCTCGGACAAGAAGAAGAACTGGATGGCCTTGACGAAAAAGCCACCCGTACCGGAGCTTCGAAAGTTTATATAGACGATTTGCGCGAAGAGTTCGCCAAAGATTTTATTTTCCCCATGCTGCGGGCTGCGGCAATTTATGAAGGGCGCTACATGCTCGGCACCTCTATTGCCCGGCCGCTTATCGCCAAACGCCTTGTCGATATCGCTCGTGCAGAAGGCGCTCAGGCCGTTGCGCATGGCGCGACAGGCAAAGGCAACGACCAAGTCCGTTTCGAGTTGAGCACGATGGCGTTGGCTCCGGATCTTGCTACCATTGCGCCGTGGCGCGAGTGGGATTTCAAGTCGCGCACGGACTTGATCAATTTTGCCAAAGAAAACGGTATTCCCGTTCCTGTGACGAAAGAGAAGCCGTACAGCATGGACCGCAATCTGTTGCATTTGAGCTTTGAAGGCAGCGAATTGGAAGACCCTTGGAGTGAACCCAAAGCAGGATGTCACTTGTTGTGTGTTCCTGTGGAAGATGCTCCGAATACCCCGGAAATTATTGAAATCGAATTTGAAGCTGGTGATCCTGTTGCCGTCAATGGTGAACGCTTGAGCCCGGCCAGCCTTATCAAAAAACTGAACACGCTGGGCGGCAAGCATGGTGTGGGACGTCTCGACATGGTCGAAAACCGGTTTGTCGGCATGAAGTCGCGCGGAGTGTATGAGACTCCAGGCGGTGCTATCATTCATGCTGCTCACCGTGATTTGGAAGGCTTGACGCTGGATCGAGAAACCTTGCACTTGCGTGATAGCCTCATTCCCAAGTACGCCTCGATGATATACAATGGGTACTGGTTCTCGCCTGAGCGTGAATCACTGCAAGCGTTTATTGACGCGACCCAGAAACGTGTGACCGGAACAGTGCGCGTCAAGCTCTACAAAGGCAATGCTATTCCGCTTGGTCGTAAATCGCCGTATTCGCTGTATGATGAAAAATTGAGCACGTTTGAAGCCGATGATGTCTATAATCAGGCTGATGCTGCTGGATTTATCCGGCTCAATGGTCTGCGACTTCGCGGATATAAGAGCGGCAAATAATTTGAACGATGAGATGTAACCGGTGGATTCCAGGCGGAATAACCGGAAATCGGGGAGGGCGACCTCCCCGGCTATACCACGGTTGCACATGATGTTGTATACGGGCCGCACATGACATACTGTTGAAGTAACACCAGCAGAACCCACTGGGTTTTGAGCGTGGAAAAGGACATGACGAAAAAAATGTGGGGCGGCCGCTTTACCGAATCCGTGGCCGCTGAAGTCGAGGCATATACAGCGTCGGTCGGATTTGACCGACTCCTTTATAGACAGGACATTACCGGATCGAAGGCACACGCTGCCATGCTCGTCAAAGCAGGCGTGTTGACAGCGGACGAAGCGCAGAAGATTCGTGAAGGACTGGATACGATTCTCCAAGAAATCGAGTCCGGTGCGCTGAGTTGGCGTGATGATCTTGAAGATGTTCACATGAATATCGAACACCGGTTGACCGAACTTCTTGGTCCTCTCGGCCGCAAGCTGCACACCGGTCGCAGCCGAAATGACCAGGTCAATCTTGATTTTCGACTGTATGTTTCGTCTCGGCTCAGGCAATGGCGTCTGTTGCTGTCTCGTTTGGTCAAGGTGCTGGCTGATCGGGCATCGCAACATGTTCACACCATTCTTCCCGGCTATACCCACCTTCAACCGGCTCAACCTATCAGCCTCGGACACCATCTCTTGGCCTATGCCCAGATGTTTCGTCGAGATTTCGACCGTGCAGGGGATGCCTTGGCCCGTGTTGAAGTTTCACCATTGGGCGCGGCTGCTTTGGCCGGGACGACGTACGCACTTGATCCGGCTATGACTGCGGCTGAAGTCGGATTTCAATCGCATTTCGCCAATAGCCTAGACGCAGTCTCTGATCGTGATTATGTGCTTGAAGCGACTTTCGTTGGCAGCGTTATTATGGCGCATTTAAGTCGATTATGTGAAGAAATCATTCTGTGGGCGAATCCGAATTTCGGCTATGTTGCGTTGCCTGATGCATTTGCTACAGGATCAAGCATCATGCCGCAAAAAAAGAATCCTGATGTGGCAGAACTCATGCGGGGCAAAACTGGTCGTGTGTATGGCGACCTCATGTCGCTGTTGACTATGGTCAAAGGCTTGCCTCTCGCCTACAATCGGGACATGCAGGAAGATAAAGAGCCATTTTTCGATGCCGATGCGACCGTCTCGGCTTCTGTTTCGATTATGGCGGATATGATGCATGCCATGATTTTTCGTCCGGAAAACATGGGCCGTGCAGTGCAGGCCGGTTTCCTTAATGCGACGGAATTAGCCGACTACCTTGTGACCAAAGGGATGCCCTTTCGTGAGGCACACCATGTCACCGGTGCGGTTGTCGCACACTGTGAGAAGAAGGGGCTCGGCATTGAAATGCTCCCGTTTGAAGAACTCGCAGAATTCAGTGACCTCATTAATGAGGACGTGGCCGATATTTTAGCGTATGAAACCGCTGTGGCCAGACGGACGACTCCCGGAGGCACGGCGTATCAAAATGTTGAAAAACAAATATCGGATATCGAGATGTGGCTTCAAGCTCTTGAAGATGGTGGCGGAAGCGTATAGGAGTCGAACCTACCGACGACCTTTCGACCGTCCACTGGATTTGAAGTCCAGGCGCCACACCGGTGACGATACGCTTCCATTTGCGTGGGGCGCTCAAAATATCAATTTTCGGGCTGGGGTCAACAGGTGTTTTTCCTACCCCTTGTATCCAGGATGGACGATAATGTGATGCACGCCGGTTTCTTGCTAAAAATAGACATGCTTGATTGCACTGTCTCAATTGACATGACGTACTTCGCACGCAACCAATTGTTTACACTTCGACGGAGGTTTCCCGTTTGAATAGCTTCGCCAAGAACCTGATGCTGTGGGCGGCCATTTCCCTGCTCATGGTCGTTCTTTTCAATCTTTTCAACCAGCCTCAGCAGGGGCAACGCAAGCTTTCGTATTCTGATTTTATCGAAAAGGTTGACAGCGGCAAAATTACGGCTGTGAAAATGCACGGCCAGCGTATCAATGGTGTGACAAGCGACGATGAGAGCTTTGTCACATATGCGCCGGAAGATCCTACGCTTGTCTCCAAGCTCATCAAAAACAAAGTGCAGGTTATGGCCGAGCCGGCGGAGGAATCACCGTGGTACATGACAATCCTTGTATCATGGTTTCCGATGCTCCTGCTTATTGGGGTTTGGATTTTCTTCATGCGCCAGATGCAGAACGGATCAGGCAAAGCCTTGTCGTTTGGCCGATCTCGGGCGCGCATGATTTCACAGGATACAACGCGTGTCACCTTTGCAGACGTGGCAGGGGTGGATGAAGCCAAAGAAGAACTCTCGGAAATTGTCGAGTTCTTGAGTGAACCCAAGAAGTTTACCCGGCTTGGCGGTCGCATTCCGAAAGGGGTGTTGCTCGTCGGGTCGCCCGGTACAGGGAAAACACTCTTGGCCCGCGCTGTTGCCGGGGAAGCTGGCGTTCCCTTCTTCTCCATTTCCGGTTCGGATTTCGTGGAAATGTTTGTTGGTGTTGGTGCGGCCCGTGTGCGCGACTTGTTTGTTCAGGGCAAAAAAAATGCACCGTGCCTTATCTTTATCGATGAAATCGATGCAGTTGGTCGGCAGCGTGGAGCTGGGCTGGGAGGCGGACACGATGAACGCGAACAGACTTTGAACCAATTGCTTGTCGAGATGGACGGTTTTGAATCCAACGAAGGCGTCATTCTCATTGCCGCCACCAACCGTCCGGATGTTCTTGACCCGGCTCTTTTACGTCCCGGTCGTTTTGACCGTCAGGTCGTTGTACCAACGCCGGACTTGCGCGGCCGTAAGAAGATTCTTGAAGTCCACACGCGGAAAACACCGTTGGCCGGGGAAGTAGATTTGGAAGTCCTCGCTCGGGGAACTCCCGGTTTTTCTGGAGCCGACCTTGAGAACCTTGTCAACGAAGCCGCGCTGGCTGCTGCCAAACTTGGTCGTGACGCTGTGGTCATGCTGGATTTCGAGACGGCAAAAGACAAAGTTTTGATGGGCAAGGAACGCCGTAGCGTTATTTTGAGTGAAGAAGAAAAAACGACGACGGCCTACCATGAAGGCGGCCATGCGTTAGTGGCGATGTTGCTTCCCGGAACCGATCCTGTTCACAAGGTTTCTATCATTCCGCGTGGTCGCGCGTTGGGTGTAACGCAGCAACTGCCCGTGGATGAACGACATAATTACAGCAAGAGCTTTCTGCTCAACAACCTTCAGGTCTTGCTGGGGGGGCGCGTCGCAGAAGAGATGATTCTCAATCAATTGACCACCGGCGCTTCCAACGACATTGAGCGTGCTACCAACTTGGCACGTAGCATGGTCTGCAAGTGGGGGATGAGTGACAAGCTCGGTCCTCTTTCATACGGCGAGAAAGACGATGAGATTTTTCTTGGCCGTGAGTTGGTTCACCACAAGAATTTCAGTGAACAGACCGCCATGGAAATCGACGCCGAAGTTCGTCTGATTGTTGAAACTTCTCATAAGGAGGCTCGTAAGCTCCTCGAAGATCACCGCGATGAACTTGAAAAAGTGGCAGCCGCGTTGCTTGAACGCGAAACCATCTCCGGTGACGATATTACACGTATTATGAAAGGCGAGCCGCTGCCCGAACCGGAATTGTCCACCCAAAGTCCTGCAGAACAGAGTCCAACGGGTTCCCAGGCGCAAGAAGAGTTTAAGCTGGAATCTGATGATGACACGGAAGCCAGCGATGAAACGAGCGGTGGGGACACGAACGGAAATGCCGACACAGAACAGCACGAGCAGGGCACATCCGAATCGTCTGCATCGGCGGACGAAGCGTCTAAAAGTCGGTATGGCAATGTCGGACAACCGCGAAAAGATGGCGGGAATTCGGGAGATGATGAACACTAATTCGAACATCCCGACTGTCTCATGGGAAATACGAGGGGGCAGGGTTCTCGGCCCTGCCCCTTTTTTGATTGCAGGCATAGTCAATGTGACGCCGGACTCCTTTTTTGATGGTGGACGGCTGCACGATGCGAAAACCGCCTTGGCCTACAGCATCACCCTGCTGAAGCAGGGGGCCGACATTCTTGATATCGGCGGAGAGTCTACGCGTCCCGGCTCCGATCCTGTGAGTATGATAGAAGAGCGTCGCCGTGTGACACCAGTCGTTGAGGGATTGTATCGGTTGGAGCGCCCTGAAGGACCTGTTGCCATTTCTGTAGATACGTATCGTGCGAGTACAGCTGCTGCTGCTTTGGATGCCGGTGCGAGTATTATTAATGATGTTTCTGCATGTCGATTTGATCCGGCTCTTATCGATGTCATTGCTCAGGAAAATCCCGGATACGTTTTGATGCATTCCTCAGGACGCCCAAAGGAGATGCAGATCAATCCACAATACGATAACGTGGTTGATGACGTCATAGCATTTTTCGAAGAGCGTCTCGGCGTGCTGACACGCGCAGGAGTACGCGAAGAGCGAATTGTACTTGATCCTGGTATTGGTTTTGGTAAGACGCTTGAACACAATTTGATGTTGCTTGGAAACGTGGATCGTCTCATGAGTTTGGGACGACCTGTTTTTATGGGGTTATCCAACAAGTCGCTCTTTCAACATTTGTTGGGCTTGGCCACGGCGGACCGAGGCGCGGCAACGCTCGCAGCAACGGTTACGTTATTTATGCGCGGAGTCGGTATTCACCGGGTTCACGATGTTGCGGCTGCTCGTCAAGGATTGGTCACGGCGCATGCGATCACGGCAGCATCTGAGGCGTGAGAGAATTACTGTGCGGATGTGGCAAGGATGTTTGTTTTCTTGACAAGACCGCAAGTTCGCATGAAAAAACAATATCGATTGGTTAAACGCCACACTATGACGTTTCCTCCCCGGTAGGCCACGATCTCCTTTGGCTCTTCGGGATACATAATTCCAAACACTCCTCCTTGAGTACGATAAAACCATGCTGCAATGGCTGACAACTCTTGATATCGGTTGGCGAGAGGCCTTAGATGTATTTCTAGTTGCCACGATATTTTATCGGCTCCTTCTACTCATCAAAGGCACACGCGCTGTGTCCATTATTTATGGCATGGTGTTGTTGCTTGTCTTGTACTACCTCTCCGGTACATTTGGTCTCTATACGCTGCATTGGCTTCTGACCAACTTTCTGGGTTCCTTTATTTTGGTCATTGTCATTATTTTTCAGGCCGATATCCGGAAGGGCTTATCGCAAATGGGAGCAACGCGGCTTATTTTCATGCAAAAGAAAACGCTCCCCAGCGAAGAAATTGTCCAAGAGTTGGTGTTGACCTTGTTTCACCTGGCGAAAACTCGCACGGGAGCATTGATCGTCTTAGAGCGATCTGTCCCTCTTGGCGATGTCATGGCGAAAGGGACGGAGCTCATAGCTCCCATTAAAAAGGAAATTTTGCTGAGTGTTTTCAATACTGCAGCCCCTTTACATGACGGAGCGGTTGTCGTGAAAGGTGATCGAATTGTGGCTGTGTCCTGCATCCTTCCTTTGGCTACCGGTCTGAATATGGATCCTAATTGGGGGACAAGGCATCGTGCCGCTTTGGGGATCACAGAAGAAACCGACGCCGCCGCCTTGGTTGTCAGCGAAGAACGCGGATCGGTGACCGTTGCTGTGAATGGACGGCTTTCATCTCCCATGAATGAAAGTCAGCTGAAACAATCGTTGTTTGAATTGTGGGTGGGGCAGTCATGATAGGCAATTGGTCATATCGTCTGCTTGCCTTGGGTCTGGCTATATTTTGTTGGTTTATCGTGACCGGGCAGGAGAAAGTGGACTCGTGGGTGGATGTGCGTGTGCAGATGTCAGGGATGCCTGATGGTGTTTATATTGAGCGTGGTATCCGCAACACCATTGCTGTCCTTGTCCGTGGTCCCAAAGGGATGATGCAACGTTTCGATACGGCGGGTCTTGCCTACAATCTTGATTTGAGCCGTATTAAGCCCGGAAATAATGTTATCAATTTTGATCCGGCAAATATTCCACTCAGTAGTATCTTTCAGGTCGTTGCTATCGATCCATCCAAGATGGAGGTCGTGGCCACTCAACGATTGACGAAGACCGTTCCTGTTAAACTTGTTTTGAAAGGAAAGATTCCTGACGGGTATCGTATTTCTTCGGCGCAACCAACGCCGAACACGGCGCAGTTGAGTGGGCCCAAGTCCGATGTGTCTGAAATTGATGAAATTAAAACACTTCCTTTGGTGATTCCTGCGGAACCATTTACTCAATGGAAATCTCCTATTGAACTCGATATGCCGGACAATGTGGAGGCCAATCCTGTTTCTGTGGAGGCCAGTCTTGTCATGGCTCCTGTATTTAAAAAAGTGCGTCTTACTGTGCCGCTTATTATACCCAACGATCCCGGTGGCAATATTACTTACTCTCCTAAGCAGGTCGGTGTTGTTGTGAATGCTCCTGTTTTGATGGAGCAGCAGGGCAAGCTGAATGATGGAGTACGCGCTGTGCTCAAACTTCCCTCGACGCTTGAACCGGGACTCCACGAACTTGAATACGAAGTGGTCGGCCCCGAAGGGGTAAGCCTGATCGAGAAAAAACCAAAGACGATTCAGGTTTCCGTACCTTTGCCTGCGGTTCCCACGAGCGAACCCACTCCGTAACGTAGACGGATTGTTCAGAAGACGATGTTGCATGGATGCGTGATTCCATGGAGACGTCTTATCGTATTGAAAATGTAATGGACTGCCGTTCGAGCAGATGACAGCGAATTCTCAAATCGGAGGGGACATGACAGGGCGACTATTTGGAACAGACGGGCTTCGTGGCCAGGTCAATATACATCCCATGACTCCTGAAGTCGCCTTGCGGCTGGGATTGGCAGCCGGGCAATATTTCCGCAATGGTCATAAGCGTCATCGGGTCGTTATTGGTAAAGACACTCGTCTTTCCGGGTATATTTTTGAAAATGCCATGACCTCGGGATTCTGTGCTGCCGGAATGGATGTATTCATGGTGGGACCAATGCCCACGCCGGCGATTTCATTTTTGACGAAGAACATGCGCGCCGATGTCGGGGTGGTTATTTCAGCGTCCCATAATCCCTATATGGATAATGGAATCAAGTTTTTCGATGGGTTAGGCTTCAAATTACCTGATTATGTTGAAAATGAAATTTCGGCCAAAGTGATGGATCCCAACACGGAATGGGATTATCCGACGCCGGAATCCGTCGGACGTGCCCGTAAAATTCAAGATAGCCCCGGCCGGTATATCGTTTACCTCAAGAATTCCATTCCATTGGACATGACCTTTGATGGTCTCAAAATCGCGGTAGATTGTGCCAACGGGGCGGCGTATCGCATGGCCCCGCTTGTTTTTGAAGAACTCGGAGCGACTGTCTTCCCTATTGGGATTGAACCCAATGGGATGAACATTAACCGGAAAGTTGGTTCTCTCTATCCGCAAGTTGTGGCTGAAAAGGTCAAGGAAGTCGGAGCGGATATTGGTATAGCCCTTGATGGCGACGCTGACCGTACCATCGTCGTTGATGAAACCGGCAAGATTCTGGACGGTGATCAGATTATGGCTATCGTTGCCAAGGATATGATGGAACGCAACGAATTACCGGGGAATACGCTTGTTTCGACCGTTATGAGCAATATGGCGCTCGAAGTGTTCATGAACGACAACAACGGCCAATTATTGCGCACGCCTGTTGGTGACCGCTATGTTGTTGAAGCGATGCGCCGAAAAAATCTGCCTTTTGGCGGTGAGCAATCAGGGCATCTCATTTTTCTTGATCACAGTACCACCGGAGACGGTATTCTGGCAGCATTGCAGTTGATTCGTATTATGATTGAGAAAGACAAACCGCTTTCCAGTTTGTCGAGACTTCTCGAACCATTTCCTCAAGAACTGATCAACGTCCATGTGAAAAAGAAGATACCGTTTGACGAAGTTCCTCAAATCACCACGGCCGTTGTCGAAGCCGAAAAGCGACTTGCCGGAACTGGACGGGTCTTGTTGCGCTATTCGGGAACGGAATCTGTCGCACGTGTCATGGTGGAAGGCAAAGAGCATTCGCTTGTTGAATCCACAGCTAATGATTTGGCTGATCTCATTCGCGAAACGTTGCGCTAAAGCAAGCACCATTGCACATTGACCACGCGATGCTAACGCTTTTTCTTTTTCCTGGCTGGACTCTTTTCGGTAAAAGTCATAGGCTCATAGCGGAACTCATTATGACCATGAACGCAGAACAGGTATGAATTTCAGTCTGTTCGGACTGGTATCTACCTACGTGCAGCTATCGGACTTTTCAACTATTTGGATTGCGTGTCCTCCAAGGAGATGAGCATGGAAATCAAAAAAGTGGTCGTTCCCGTCGCCGGATGGGGAACGCGGTCATTACCTGCAACGAAAAACGTACCCAAAGAGATGCTCCCGGTTTATAACAAACCCGTTGTGCAATACGTTGTTGAGGAAGCGCAGGGAGCTGGGTTGACAGATGTCGTTTTTGTCACCAACCGCAACAAAACCATTATTGAAGATCATTTTGATTACAACCTTGCGCTGGAAGACGTGCTGAAACGCACGAACAAAATGGATACGCTCAAAATGGTTCATGATGTGGCCGAGATGGTCAACATCATCAGCGTGCGCCAAAAACGTCAACTTGGTTTGGGGCATGCCGTATTGTGTGCAAAAGCCGCTGTCGGCAACGATCCGTTTGCCCTGATGGTTGGCGACGACCTTATGTTCGGTATGGAACCGGGTATCAAACAGCTTATGGCTGTGGCGCATTCTGAGCATATGCCGGTTGTCGGTGTAGTGGAAGTGCCGAGCGATAAAGTATCCAATTACGGTATTATTCGTGGTGACGAGTTTGCCCCTGGAATGTACCGGGTTCGCGATCTCGTGGAAAAGCCGAAAGTTAGTGAAGCTCCGTCTCGATTGGCTATTGTCGGTCGATATATTCTGTTCCCCGATATTTTTGAACATCTCGAAAATCTGAGCCCCGGTCACGGTGGTGAAATTCAATTGACGGACGCCATGAAGGAACTCGCCAAGAGTAACCGATTGCTTGCCGTCAAAATTCGAGGACAACGTTTCGATACCGGCGATTGGTCCGACTACCTGACAGCCAATATCTATTTTGCCTTGCAGGATGAAACTCTGCGTGATGATCTTGTCCAACGTCTCAAAGAGCTGTTGCCGTACAAAGGCTAGTCGGCTTTCTTTTTGTTCCCGGATGCGAATTGGCGCATCCGGGAACATATGAATCCCCCCGTTTTCCCCATGCCATCATACCTTGCTGTCGCGTTGCTTGACGCTCCATACGCGACCTATACATACGCTGTACCACCGTGGTTTCAATCGGGGAGTCTGTTGCCTGGGCAACGTGTTCTTGTTCCCCTTGGTCGCACGATTCGCGTTGGTGTCATTGTCGGGCCGACCAGTGCGCCTGAATCAGAAATAACTGTAAAAAATTGTATTTGGCCGCTTGAAACGCATCCCATGTTCGGCACGCGATATATGGACATGGCAGCCTCTTTAGCGACACGGCAATCCACGACACTTGGGAAAATTTTAGGATCGGTCGTTCCGAGCGGCTTACGAACAGCAAAAACATCGTT
Organism: Desulfovibrio inopinatus DSM 10711; assembly: GCF_000429305.1. Lineage (NCBI taxonomy): Bacteria > Pseudomonadati > Thermodesulfobacteriota > Desulfovibrionia > Desulfovibrionales > Desulfovibrionaceae > Desulfovibrio > Desulfovibrio inopinatus. Next base: position 55,653 of record NZ_AUBP01000026.1, on the reverse strand, counting down.
TGTTGTTTCCGATCCAGCTTATCCTAAAGCGTTGAGCCCTAAAGCACTTCGTGATTGCGACGAAAACGATGCATATACGTTGGCAAAACTTTGGGCTGCGGGATTGGTTCGCGAGCGGTTTCGACGACGAAGAGAGCGTCAGTTTATCCTGGCGGCTGATCCTCCATGGCCTGTACGACCATCTGCACAACGTCAATTGGATGTCCTTGAATATCTGTATGATCATGGTGTTGTCTCCAAAGCGGCATTAACTGTTCGCTTCGGGACCTCCATCGCATCGGTTCTTGCCAGACTGGTGACACTCAATCTTGTTCGCGAAACAGAATCGGAATTGCATGAGGCGGATTGGCTCATCCAAGGAACGGATGAAGATGTAAATTGGCGAGCGCGTCTGCCCCAGCCGACCGAAGAACAAACGAGTGCCTTGAATGAGCTCGTTCCACTCCTTGAAGCTCGTTCCGCTGCCGTTCGACTTGTACATGGAGTGACTGGAAGCGGGAAAACGCGTCTCTATATGGAACTTGTCGCTCGGACATTGCAATCGGGTCGGCAGGTGTTGCTCCTGGCGCCTGAAGTCGCTTTGGCAGGAAAGTTGTGGCGTGATGCAACGGTAGCACTGTCTGGATTTCCAGGAATGTTGTACCACGGTTCACTGTCTCCGACCGCGAGGCAAGATGTATTTTCCAAGGCGTCTAAGGCCGAAGGATCGCTTTTTATTGTTGGAGCACGTTCTGCGCTGTTCCTGCCTCTTTCCGATATCGGCCTGATTATTCTCGATGAAGAGCACGATACCTCTTTTAAACAGGATGAGCGTTTGCCATATCAGGCCAAGGAACTCGCGTGGTTTTTAGCGCAACGCCATCGTGCCGTGCTTGTTCTCGGCTCCGCAACACCCGATCTCAAAACGTATTATGCCGCTAAGCAAGGCGCTGTCCCATTAATTTCGTTGAAAAATCGTGTTCATTCGGCGGTATTGCCGGAAGTCGAACTCGTTACAGTTCAAGAAACATCGGCGGTGTCGTCAACGTGTCTATCCCCGGAACAGGCGGCCAAGGGTGGACCTTTAGCTGAACGCACAGTTGTGGCGTTGCGAGAAACGATTGAAGCGGGAGATCAGGCCGTCATCATGCTGAATCGGCGAGGGTATGCTCCCGTTCTGTATTGCAGCGAATGCGAAGAAACGGTGAAGTGTCCGGAATGCGAATTGAGCCTGACCTACCACAAAAAGCGTGAGCGTCTTATCTGTCATTATTGTGGGTTATCGTTTCCGTTCCCTAAGCCATGCCCGACATGTGGAGGGTGTTCGTTTGTTCCCATGGGAGAGGGCACCGAACTGTTGCAGGAACAATTGCCCGGTATTTTACCGCCCAATACTTCGATATTACGATTGGATCGCGACAGTGCCCGCCGGCCAGGGAGAGCCGAGGAGATTCTTGCCGAGTTTGGTCAAAAGAAAGCGCAAATTCTTGTCGGCACGCAGATGTTATCCAAGGGGCATCATTTTCCCGATGTGACGCTGGCTATTGCTGTTGATGGCGATATGGGGCGCAACCTTCCCGATTTTCGGGCGGCGGAGCGGGCATTTCAATTGCTTGTGCAGATGTCGGGCCGGGCTGGACGTGGAGATAAACCAGGTCGTGTTCTTCTTCAAACGCGTAATCCGGTGGACCCTTTTTGGCAGCATGTGCTTCATGCCGATTATGAGCGATTTTACGAAGAAGAACTCGAAAAACGACGTAAATTTTTATATCCGCCATTTGTCAAACTGGGACTTATTCGTCTTGATTATCCCAAAGATTGGGAGGACGGTTCCATAGCGGTATCTCGTGCTGGTGAGCTTATTCGTCAATCTGCCGGCCATGTTCGCGTGTTAGGGCCGGTCCCCGCTCCTTTACCTATGGTTGCCGGACGCAGACGCTTTAATTGCTTACTGAAGGCTGAGGCGTGGCCAGACATTCGACATATCTATACGATATTGGCGAGAAGTCAGCCGCCGAACTCGAAACTCAAGGTAAGACTGGACCTTGATCCCGTTGACATGCTGTGACGGACAGGACACAAGATATCCTGGAATATGCGTGTTTACGAACCTGCACGAGGAGGAGAGAATGGGAACCGATTTTCATAATGACGACAAGGCGTTGCTGGAAAAAGTCGATGAGACGTTAGAGCAGCGCAAAAAGAACGGATTAGAAGGGCTGAGCGGTGGACTTGAAGCCGTTATCATAGCTGTTGAGCCGGAAAGATTATTGCCCGCGGCGCAGGAGTTTATCAATTATACCGGGCATGATGTCGTCGATGCATTTGAAGACAATGCACAAAAAACGATTGTCCTCAAACGTGAAGGATCGGCCGATATTCTGGTGTACACGCGGTCAGGCCATGAGAATCCATTTGCAGCATCTAACCGCGGCGCCAAAACCGGTCCTTATCCCAATACGCGTCTCGAGACCTTCGTATTCAAATGTCCCGATATTGAAACGTATGTTGCGAAGCAAACCGGCTGCGGTCGGTCGTTTCTCACACAAGACATTCAGCAAACCGACACCTACAGTTTTATTCAGACACCACCATCAGCCTATACGTGCAATAGTGTTGGGTTCATCCAATGGAAGAACAATGAAGGGGAATATCGCTCCCAACATGCTACGCCATTTGATCCTGGATTGACCAAACCAGAGGCTTCCTATTGCAGCAATATCCTTGAACTTGATCATGCCGCAACGCGTGTGCGTGCTGAAGAACGTGATGCTGCCATCATCGAATTTATGGAATGGACGAATTATCATTTTGAGTTTGCGGTGTATGTCGAATCGCTCAATTCGATAACCAATGTATCTCGTCTTTCTCTGGACGATTTTGCGCTGGTGTTCACTTCGGGAATCCGACCTTTTGTAAGCTTGGAAGAATCCGGCCCGACAGAACGTTTTATTTATAATTATGGCCCGCGGACACATCACCTCGCGTTCAATACGGAGAATATTGAGGATACCGTAGATGCGTTAGCTGAACATGGTATGGGGTATATCTCCGAGCTTATTGGTTCGCGTGAAGAGGGACTCAAACAAATTTTCACCAAACCTTCACCCCACACGCTTATCGTCAACGAATATATTCATCGCTACGACGATTTTGACGGCTTCTTTACTAAATCCAATGTCACCGCTTTGACCAAGGCGACCGAGAAGCAATAAAAGGATCGTTAAACCTTGGCGTCGATGTGGAGGGAAAATCGTGCAGGTGCGGAATAGACGTGCCTTTGATTGCAGATACGCCTTTTATCGGGTTTGTTGAATGAGCGGATGAAATGGGTCAAGCTGCATGTGCATCCTGAGATACATACGCAGCTTGACGTGTGTGGGTGGGGGAGGACTGGATAATGCTGTTGTGAGCGTATCACCTGCTGTGTTTGTTCTGCGGGAACAACCACAGGATATCCTTGGGAAGGCGTCTAAGCTGGCACAGCTTTTTCTTCTGGTAATTTCCCGAGAATAATCATGCCAAGCACTTCGTCTTTGGTGACTTCGGAAGTTCGGCGTGTACCGACAAGGCGTCCGTTTTTCAGGACAGACACTCGGTCGGAGAGGTCGAACACATCATGCAAGTCGTGACTGATAAGAAAAATCCCAATGCCTTCGCTTTTTAATTGCTTGATGAGTTCGGCGACCATGGCAGTTTCATGGGGACCGAGGGCGGCTGTCGGTTCGTCCATGATAAGGATTTTTGCGTTGAAGTGAATGGCTCTGGCAATCGCGATGGATTGACGTTGTCCCCCGGACATGTTTTTGACCGGATCTTTGAGATTGACGAAGTTGGGATTCAGTCTGGAAATAACCTTGCGGGCGGCATTTTCCATAGCCTTGTCATCCAGTGCGCCATAGGGCGTGAGGATTTCACGGCCAAGAAACAAGTTCGCCGGGGCATCAAGATTATCAGCCAACGCCAAAGTCTGGTAAATGGTTTCAATGCCATAGCGTCTTGCGTCACGAGGCGTAGAAATGTTGGCTTTCTCTCCATTGATGAGGATTTCGCCACCATCAAGAGGATAGGCGCCCGACAGCGTTTTCATGAGACAGCTTTTGCCCGCTCCATTGTGTCCAAGTACTCCGACGACTTCTCCGGGATACAGGTCGATGGAGACATCGTTGACAGCGTGAACGCCGCCAAATCGTTTGTGAATGTGACGCATTGCAACAAGAGGTGTACCACTCATAGCAATCTCCTACCGTCGGTTTTTGTTGAACACCACATCGAACCAGACGGCGACGATGAGAACCAGACCGATAATGACCTGCCGCATAGCACTGGATATACCAAGCAATATCATGCCGTTATCCAGGCTTTGCATAATAACTGCGCCTAAAATGGCTCCTGTGATGGTGCCGGCTCCGCCGCTCATGGAGGTTCCGCCAATGACAGCGGCCGCGATAACGTTGAGTTCGGCGAGCATGCCCATCGTGTTGGCTCCGGCATTGAGTCGGGCTGTCGTGATAACGGCAGCAATCGCGCTGAGCACACCCATAATCGTAAAAATGAGCATGGTGACACGTTTGACGTTGATACCGGAAAGCTCTGCCGCTTCAGGATTTCCGCCAATGGCAAAGACGTAGCGACCAAAGCGGGTCGTTTTCGCGAGCAGTGACATAATGATGACAACAGCAATGAGAATAAGCACGGGAACCGGGATACCGCGTGGAATTTCCGTACGTGGCTTGTAATACGAATTCATGATGAAGACGAATGCGCAGACGGCGGCAACCATAACGCCGAGCACCACGAGTTCTGCCCACAGTGGTTTCAGGTGGCATCCGAACGCATGGCTTTTCTGGCGATGCCTGATGGTAGAGAACGCGAGCCACGCTATAGCGAGGAGTGCTAGAATCCAGCTCCACGTTGCACCGATGGAGCCATCAATGCCACCGCCGAGCAGTTGGTAAACAGGATTCAGTGGAGCAACGGTTTGTCCATCCGTCACGAGATATGCAGCACCGCGAAAAATGAGGAGACCTGCCAGAGTGACAACAAAGGATGGGACTTTGCGGGAGGAAACCCACCATCCTTGCCATGTCCCGATACAAGCGCCAATAGCGAGGCCAATGACGATAGATAACGGCCAATTCCAGGCCGCATCAATGGGAAAGACGACAACCTGTACATAAGCAATGACCATGCCTGTGAAGCCGAGCATAGAGCCGACAGACAGATCAATCTGGCGTGCCACAATGACAAGTACCATGCCTGTGGCCATGATACCGACAACGCTGGTTTGGACAGCCAGGTTATAAAGGTTGCGTGCCGTGAAAAAGATGCCATCCGTCAAAAAGTTCAGGATGATCCATATAGCGATAAGAGAAATGAGCATCGTCAGCATGCGCGTGTCGATTTCCATTTCTCGTAACACCTTATCCAGGGACTGGGTTACCGACGTGGGATGACTGTTCGTATCCGCCATGGCTGTCTCTCTTGCTTAATGCCGTGATAAGAAGGACATTTCACATTTATGGATCCGGATGAAACTGGAACGCCAATCGGTGTTCCAGTTTCATCTTTACTCAGGACTATTTGCAGGCTTGAGGAGCCTTGGCGGGGTCAACGCCTTGGCAAGCGGCCTGTTTGGATATCCAATCGGCATCGATGACAACGTCAAGATTGTCCATCGTGATAGGGATCGGTTTAAGCAGAATAGCCGTCATTTCGACTTTCTTAGGGCCATCTTTGAAGACGATGCTGTTGGCAACTTTTTCGTTCTTCGCAAGAGTTACAGCAATATCGGCAGCTTCTTTACCGAGTTGACGAGCGTCTTTCCATACGCTGACGGTCTGCAGACCGCGAGCGACACGATTTAATGCAGCGTGGTCACCATCCTGTCCGGAAACCGGAGTAATCCCTTCCATGCCTTGGGCGGTCAAGGCTGCCACAACACCACCGGCTGTGCCATCGTTCGAGGCAACGACTGCATCGACTTTGTTATTCGTCGCGGTCAGAATTTGTTCCATATTGCGTTGAGCAACTTCGGGTTTCCAACCTTCCGTATACTGATCGCCAACGATGACGATATCGCCTTTATCAATGGCGGCCTGCAGCACTTCACGTTGACCGGCATTCAAAAAATCGGCGTTGGGGTCTGTGGAAGCACCTTTAATGAAAACGTAATTCCCTTTGGGTTTGATTTTGAAGACTTCGGCAGCCTGGAGACGGCCGACTTCTTTGTTATCAAAGGTCAGGTAAAACGCATATGGATCTTCAATCAGGCGGTCATATCCGACGACGGGAATACCTTCGGCTTTGGCTTTGGCTATGCCAGGTCGAATGGCGTCGGAGTCCCAAGCGAGTACGATAAGAGCATCGGCACCGCGAGCAATGAGGCTTTCAATGTCGGCAATTTGTTTTTCAGGGCTGGCTTGTGCATCAGCACTGATGTATTTGGCGCCAAGTTTTTTCAGTTCATCCTTGATGGCTGCTTCATCTGTTTTCCACCGTTCCTCCTGAAAGTTGGACCAACTGACCCCAATAGTCAGATCTTTCGCGAAGACTGTACCGGCAAAAAGTACCCCCACCATACCGAACGCCACGAGAAGAGCGAAAGACCACATACGTTTGTTCATGACCTAAACCTCCAGATAATCGTGAAGTCACACAGTTCACACACCCACAAATATACCAGAATAGTGCCGTAACCTCAGTGGATACGGCATTCCAACGTAGATATTAAAGAATAGTGTATGTCAGAGACAGTTCGCTTAGGCAAGTATTAATTTTGTAAGTAAATTAAATTGTTTGATTGATTAATCAATATTTGTTGATCTTAACATCCTGTTTTAACAGCCTATTATGTGTATTTCGGAAGAATGCCTTGTTATTATTTTCGTATTCAAGGATCAAATGGTGAATTCACCTCTTTTTTCTTCATAAGGTGAAGCTCATTTTTCCATAAAAAATGAGGTGTATATTTGGGAGATAGTATGGATTTTTACTAACATTCTTATTTTAATTGATATTTTATTATTCATGAAAAAGCTATTCAGAGTGAATTGAAAATATTAGGACTAGACATTGATTTCGAGATTGAATTAATGAGGAAAGGTCATGTCAAATGAACGTCCCGATCCCATACGTATGCGGAATAGACTCCGCATTCTCAAAAAGATTCGTCGCGCCGGAAGTATTTCTCGTGTGGAGCTTTCTGCACGTACCGGTTGCAGCCGAGCTACCGTGACAAATATCACGGCCGAGCTCATTGAACGCGGTATCATTTATGAAAAAGAGACGCGGGTAACGGAAAGCAAAGGGCGGCGGCGTGTCATGTTGGCCATTGATCCGACAGCGGCATATGTCGTTGGAGTGAAGGTCATGGCATTCAATATCGGAGTCGCTGTTATTGACTTTGCTGCCAATGTATTGGGGTCGTTGTCTATTCCTGTGCGATCCAAAAGTCGTCCACTTTCCCATCTTGCTGATATTATTGAAGATGGTGTGCGTATATGCATCAAGGAATCAAAAATCGAAAAGAACCACGTCCGCGGCATAGGCATGGCTATTCCCGGCTTTGTCGACCATGAGCATGGTCGTTGTCTATGGACACCGCTTTACAACGATAGCCAGGGCGATTTGTGCGCATTGGTTTATGAACGGCTTGGTATTCCAGCTTTTATCGAAAATGATGCCAACGCGATCACTCTCGCCGAGCAATGGTTCGGCCATGGGCAGGATATTGATGATTTTCTTCTTGTGTCCATCGAGCAAGGCGTTGGTCTGGGTATTGTCGTCAATGGCGAGTTATATCGAGGTCATAGTGGCATTGGCGCTGAATTTGGCCATGTTGTCATTGAGCCGGGTGGACGGCGGTGTCGTTGTGGTAAAAACGGCTGTATCGAAGCATATGCCGGTGGAGACGGAATCATGCGGGCCGTTAGCGAAGCCAATGCATCCGGATTGTGGACACATCCGAGCATGGAGATGCTTTCGTTGGAGGAGGTTATCGACCTCGCGCAATCCGGCGACCCATTTCTTCAGAGCTTGTTTCATCGTGGCGGTGAAGTGCTCGGGCAAGGTATCTCCAGTCTGCTCCAAATTTTCAATCCCGCAAAGATTATTATCACGGGACAATATGTTAGTGCTGGTGAGATGCTGTTCGCGCCAATGCGACAAACGATCAAGTCTTTGACAAATACTCAGCAGTATGAGGCGACTGAATTCGTTGTGTTGCAATGGCAAGCCACGGATTGGGCTCGAGGCGCCGCGAGTATTGTGCTGCAGGAGATGTACGAGTCACCGTTTGATCATATCAAAGCGTGATCGTGTCTCACGTCGTGTTGTGTTTCTTGTGTTTGTAAAAGCAAAGAAAAACCTGAACCAAAGGCAGGACGACATGAAAACATTCTTCCCCGAAGTTTCCGCTCCTATTGCGTACGAAGGGCCGGATTCCAAAAATCCTCTCGCCTTTAAATATTATGATGCTAATCGTATAGTTGGAAACAAGACCATGGCCGAGCACCTACGCATAGCCGTCGCGTATTGGCATACGTTTGTCGGTAACGGTGGAGATCCATTTGGTGCACCAGCGTATGAACGGACATGGGATACTGGTTCCACTGCACTTGAGCGGGCAGAGCATCGCGCTCGGGCCGCCTTTGAATTTTTTACGAAGCTCGGCGTCAACTTCTATTGCTTTCATGATCGCGACATTTCTCCCGAAGGAGCCAATGCGTCCGAATACGTCAAAAACATGGAGCATATGACCGGCCTTCTGAAAGCGCTCCAAAACGATACCGGCGTCAAGCTGTTATGGGGCACATCCAACCTGACAGCGAATCCGCGGTATACGCACGGGGCAGCCACGAACCCCGATCCAGCTGTCATGGCATGTGCCGCCTTGCAGGTAAAAACCACCATGGACGCCACCAAAGAACTTGGTGGAGTCAATTATGTGTTCTGGGGAGGGCGAGAAGGGTACGAAACGTTGCTCAACACGAATATGCAACGCGAAATGGAGCAAATGGCCCGTTTTTTCCATATGGTTGTGGACTATGCCAAAACCACAGGCTTCACCGGGCAATTACTCATTGAACCCAAGCCGAAAGAGCCGACCAAGCATATGTATGACTTCGATGCGGCTACTGTGCTGGGATTCTTACGGCAATATGATCTCATTGACCACTTTAAGCTTAATATCGAAGCCAACCACGCAACACTAGCCGGGCACACTTTCGACCATGACCTGACAATTGCGTCGATGAATGGGAAGCTTGGGAGTATTGACGCCAATGTGGGCGATTTGTTGCTTGGGTGGGATACGGACCAATACGCCCTGGACCTGGAGACCGTTACGAAATGCATGCTTATTGTGCTCAAGCAAGGTGGCTTGAATCCGGGCGGCTTGAATTTCGATGCAAAGGTTCGCCGCGGCTCCATTGACGGCCTCGACCTTTTTTATGGTCATATTGGTTCTATGGACGCTTTCGCTCGCGGTCTCTTGACAGCTCAGCGTATTCTTGACGACGATCTCTTGCCAAAATTCGTTCGCGACCGATACGCAGGGTATGACGATGGTCTGGGAAAGCGTATTATGGACGGCAAGGAGTCTCTGACATCGCTGGCTGAATGGGCCATGAACCATGAAGAACCACAGCGTCGAAGCGGTCGTCAGGAAATGCTGGAAAATTTATTACAGAGTTATTTTTAGTTTAACACACCACGGATCGTGGTTGAGAGTGAGGAGCACGCATGGCACGCCTTTTTCTTGGCATCGACTCCGGCACACAGGGCGTCAAAGTTGTTGCGCTCGATGAAGCGACAAAAACGCTCATTGCTGAATCATCGGCTCCGCATGAGCTGATTACAAATGATAACGGGCGGAGAGAACAGCATCCATCCTGGTGGATTGATGCTGTGTCGATTGCGTTGGAACACGTCCTCGCGGCCGACGGGGTTGATCGTTCATCCGTTGCCGGTATCGGAGTCTCGGGACAACAACATGGTATGGTATGCCTTGATGCCAAAGGTGAGGTTATTCGACCAGCAAAATTGTGGTGCGACACCGAAACCGCCCCCCAAGCTCGAGGACTGACAGACGCGATTGGGGGGAATGAGGCGGTTGTTGCCGCGACCGGGAATTCCATGGCAGCTGGTTTTACAGCTCCCAAACTCGCCTGGCTCAAGGAAAACGAGCCGGAAGCCTATGAGCGTGTTGCCACGGTGCTTTTACCTCACGACTACCTTAATTTCTGGTTGACGGGAGAGAAGAAAACGGAATGCGGAGATGCATCAGGCACGGCATATTTCGATGTTCACTCCCGGACGTGGAACCCAATGATTTTGTCGGCCATTGATCCTTCGGGGAAACTTGAAGCATGTCTGCCGGAACTCATTGCATCGGATGCTCCCGTTGGATTGTTACGACCGGAGATTGCAGACCGTTTTGGTTTGTCTGAAAGCGTGGTTGTCTCATCGGGTGGTGGAGATAACATGATGGCCGCCATTGGAACGGGGAATGTTGTTCCCGGCGTGGTGACGACAAGTCTTGGGACATCGGGGACGATCTTTGCCTGTGCTGATCATCCTGTAGTGGACCCACAAGGTGAACTCGCCGCATTCTGTTCCAGTACGGGGCTCTGGTTACCATTGATTTGTACCATGAACGTTACCGTAGCGACGGAGACCGTGCGATCCTTATTGGGCAAATCCGTGGCAGAGCTCAATCAAGCTGCTCAGGCTGCACCGGCCGGATCTCATGGAGTCATGCTTTTGCCGTATTTCAATGGCGAACGAACTCCAGCCTTACCTGAAGCACGTGGTGTATTTGCCGGTTTGACTCCATCCAATATGACGCCGGACAACTTGTGTCGTGCGGCAATGGAAGGAGCGACATACGGGTTGCGATACGGCCTCGACGTCTTGGTTCGGCTCGGGGTGGTACCGACGGAAATTCGTCTTGTCGGAGGTGGTTCCAAGAGCCGATTATGGAGACAGATTTTGGCTGATATCTTCGGTTGTCCCGTTGTCTGTCCGACCACAGCCGAAGCCGGAGCTCTGGGCGCGGCAATTCAAGCTCTGTGGTGCCGACGGCAATATGATGGCGTGCCAATAGAGATTGGAACATTGACGCAGGAGTATGTCGGGCTTGATCCGACATCGCGTGTCGAACCTGACACCAATAATCAGCATATTTACGAGGACTGCTATCAGCGGTATCTTGATCTCAATGCTGCGGCACGGTTTCTCTACGGATAGACCGCTGTCATAGGTGAAATACATATATTGGTATTGTAGAAAAAAGGCCGCATGCGCAGATCACGCATGCGGCCTTTCTCAGTGTGCCAGGCATGGCGTGAATCTCGGAGGTGCAAGTCCTCTCCAGGCCCTGATGGTGGGAACTGGTAGCTGAAGGCAACTGCGTCGCTGTGAGGCAGGGTGGAAAGGGTCTTGTCTTCCATTGCTCGTCGGGACGATTCCTCAGTACAGGTGCCATGCTTGTTCGGTGGTGTGAGAAGGAGAAACCGTGAAGAGTTCCCATACTCGATTATCAAAATGATTTTATTCCTGTGTCTACGTCGGTGCTTCAGCCTCTGGATTGTACTTGTCGTAAAAAAATCGAAAGCTCACCATTTACGCATTCATATTTGCTTGACTCATAAGGAAGTGGTGCTCTATTCGATGCCCTCGGATTTGTCGCTGAATGTGAATGAGTGTTGCTTATTGCACAATATGCGACGGGATTGCCGTTTTCGTTCGTGCCAGTTGGGTTTCCCTGGTGACGAAGGATTTGGGGAAAGATCTCGAAGAGGTCTCATGATGATTGCTGTTTGATCGATATACATCATGGATATTCCCAACGATGCGTCGGTAATCGTATTGTTTCGGGAGTGCGGACTCCTCCTCGGAATACACGCGCTTGGTCAACTCAAGATGCATGATCTTGAACAGGGCGCGTGAACGCATCAGGATGATGATCCATCTGGAAGCTCTTCTTCGGTATTGCTTTCCTGCACTCTATGCCCTCCTGAAACTTTCGAAGTATGATTGAACGTTCTCGCTGCCAGAGACAACGGAATTGTGTCCTGTGGGAGAAAAGAAGAAACCCCCGAGTGGAGGAAGAGCGGTGGCATGTTCAATTGTTGATATATCTCAGGTGAGTAAGTCTTTTGAGGGGCTTGTCGCTCTGCAAGATTTTAATTTGTCTATCGAAGATGGGGAATTTTTGACCCTGCTTGGTCCGTCGGGATGCGGCAAAACAACGGTATTACGTATCATTGGCGGCTTTGAGACGTGTGATCATGGCGATGTTGTCATTGACGGCGTGTCCATGAAGGGGGTGCCGCCGGAAGCTCGTACGGTCAACACGATCTTTCAGAGTTACGCCTTGTTTCCGCATATGAACATCTACGACAATGTTGCCTTTGGGTTGCGCATTGAAGGAATAGCCAAATCGGATATTGCCACCATGGTGCAGGAGGCGCTGAAGCTGGTTCGGCTTGAAGGGATGGAAACGCGGAAGCCCTCCGAATTATCGGGAGGGCAACAACAACGTGTGGCAATTGCTCGTGCGATCGTCAAAAAACCACGAGTGTTGCTCTTGGATGAACCTCTTTCCGCGTTGGACTATCGCTTGCGCAAACAAATGCAGAAGGAATTGAAGGCACTACAACGAACGCTCGGTATTACGTTTGTCCTGGTGACGCACGATCAGGAAGAAGCGTTTACCATGTCGGATCGAGTGGTTGTCATGAACCATGGTCGCATTGAGCAGGTCGGTTCGCCGAAAGATATCTATGAAACACCGTCCAACTTGTACGTAGCCAGGTTTGTTGGTGAAATTAATGTTCTTGATGGTGTCATTGTTGAGCGAAAAGACTGCAATTTTGCCGCAGAAGTAGAAGGCGTACAGGTGTCCGTCAAGTCGAAACGAGATTTTAATCCAGGTGATAAGATCCATGTCCTACTTCGACCAGAAGATTTTCGCGTCGAAGTGATGCGCGAAGTGAATGAATCGCCTGAACTTGCGAAAAAATTTGCCAAAGCGTTGCTTACAGGCGTTGTGGAACACACGTTCTATAAAGGCGCTACATACGATGTGGATATTGTCTTGGACGATGGGAAGAAAATTCTGATCTCGGAATTTTTCGATGAAGATGCGGAAACTCTCTATTTCCAAGCAGGGGATAGAGTTGCCGTGGGATGGTTCGAAGGCTGGGAAGTGGTGTTGCCGCATGAAAGGTAGCTCGATCACCAAATATGTCATTATCGGCGGTGTCCTTTGTTGGATAGCGCTGTTTGGAGCTGTACCGACGCTGATGCTTCTCGGTATGAGCGTACTCACCCCACATCCGAGCGACCTCATTGCTCCCGTCTTTTCTCTGCACAGTTATGCACGTCTTTTCGCTCCCGCCTTGGTGACGATGTTCGTAGAATCGTTACTCATGGCAGGGACGGCAACCGTTCTTTGTTTGTTCGTTGGGTATCCGTTCGCTTACATTGTTGCCCGAATGAAAAAGCGACATGCTAAAACGATGCTGTTGCTCGTCATGATTCCGTTCTGGACAAATACGTTGATTCGAACTTACGCCTTAGTCACGGTGCTCAAAGCGGACGGTATTTTGAATAGCGTATTGATATATTTCGGTATTATCAAAACGCCGCTTGAATTGATGTATACCCCGATAGCGGTGTTTATTGGTCTGCTGTATACATTGTTACCGTTTATGATCCTCCCCCTCTATGCGACGATTGAGAAGCTCGACTATAGGTTGTTGGAGGCTTCGCGGGATCTTGGTGCAACCCGCTGGATAACGTTTAGAAAAATCACATTACCGTTGACATTTCCCGGAATCATCTCCGGCAGCATGTTAGTTTTTTTACCAGCCCTGGGCATGTTCTATATTCCTGACGTCCTTGGCGGTGCCCGGAGCATGCTGCTTGGCAATTATATTCGCGACCAATTTTTAGTTGCTCGTGATTTTCCCATGGGAGCGACGGTCAGCATCGCTTTGACGATGATGATGTGCGTTATGCTGTTTGTATATTATCGAAGCGTCCGACGTTCGGGCAGGAAGGCGTCCTTATGAACCGGTTCGTCAAAGCTGTCTATTCCGGTTTGGTGTATTGTTTTCTGTACCTTCCGTTGGTGACGATGGGTGTCTATTCCTTCAATGCGTCGAAATATTCGTTGTCGTGGAAGGGGTTCACTTTGAAGTGGTACGGTAAGTTGTTGACCAACGCCTCTTTGCTTGATGCCGCTATGCATTCTCTGACCATTGCGGTGGTCTCGGCCACCGTGGCGTGCGCCATTGGAACACTAACGGCGTTCTTGCTGCACCAGTATCGTTTTGTCGGTCGGAAAGCATTGTTTGCGAGTATTTTTGTCATGATGATGTCGCCAGACATTGTGATCGGCATTTCTCTCCTTGTACTCTTTTTGGCCGCAGGGTTGACCCTGGGGTTTGGGACGTTACTCATGGGACACGTCACCCTCTGTACACCATTTGTTGCGGCCACTGTGTATTCACGATTTCGGGATTTTGATGCTTCTGTCGTCGAGGCCGCGAAGGATCTTGGTGCTTCGGAGCGTCAGGTTCTTCGTTATATTGTGCTGCCTATGGCGGGACCAGCTGTTCTGGCAGGGTGGTTGCTCAGTTTTACCATGTCGCTCGATGACGTCATTGTCAGTTTTTTCACTACAGGGCCGACGTATGAAGTCTTGCCTTTGCGTATATATTCCATGGTTCGACTTGGCATTAAACCGGATGTCAATGCTTTGAGTGTGTTGATGATCCTTGTGACAATTACCGCCGTGGTGTTGTCCTGGCGGCTTATTAAGGAGAAAACATGAAACGTATTCTGTTTGCCGTTTTGATCACGGTGCTGTGGGTTACCTCTGCATATGCCGGAGGGGATTTGTATTTGTATATCTGGTCCGAATATATACCGGACGAGGTTGTACAGAGTTTTACTAAAGAAACCGGAATTCAGGTTCATCTCTCCACGTATGACAGCAATGAGGCGATGTATGCCAAAGTCAAGCTGGCCGGGCAGGGGTATGACCTGATTGTTCCCTCCAGCGACTATGTGAGCCTCATGCGTCAACAGGAATTGCTGTTGCCATTGGACAAGTCCAAGTTGACCAATTTCGCTAATCTTGACTCCAAGTTTGTGAATCAGTCGTTCGATCCGGAAAATATTTTTTCTGTTCCTTATATGTGGGGCTCAACGTCTATTACCGTGAACACTGGCAAAATCGATGAACATGCGGTGACCAGTGTTGCCGATCTCTGGAAGCCGGAACTCAGTGGGAAACTGTTGTTGCCCAATGAACCACGAGAAACGTTCACGCTCGCGTTGAAGCTTCTCGGGTATTCCGTCAACGAGACCAATCCGGCGCACCTTGAAGAGGCCTACCAAAAGCTTCGCGAGTTGTTCCCGCACGTGAAAGTATTCGATTCCGATTCACCCAAACAAGCATTGCTATCCGGTGAAGTCGCGGTTGGTGTTGTGTTCAATGGAGAAGCCTTTATTGCCAATCAGGAAGATTCCGCCATTACATATGTGTATCCTCCTGAAGGCTATAGCCTTTGGCTGGACTCTCTGTGTATTCCCAAAGGTGCCAAGAATGTCGATGAAGCCCATGCATTTATAAACTATCTTCTTCGTCCGGACATATCCGCCATTATCAGCGCCGAAATGGGCTACGCGACACCGAATGCCAAAGCCATTCCTCTCGTCCCAGAAAATGTCCACAACAATGTTATTGTCTATCCCACGCAAGACATTATTGCTCGTGGTGAATTTCAAGATTGGATCGGCGATGCCATGAAATTGTATGATGAGTATTGGGTGAAACTGAAGACGAATGAGTAGAGGTATAAGCGCTGTATAGGGGGATAGACGATACAGCGCAGAATACTGAAGACTGGTTATAATTTCGAATAAAATGTCCTGGTACTATATTATGGTATCAGGACATTTTATTCAACAGTGCGAATATAATGCATTACATCGCTGCAGTCTTCCTAAGTCGGAGAGGCAGTCGCAAGCAAAAGAAATGCAGGACTCTTGTCTTACTCTCATTGATTTTGCGTTGATGCTACTAAAGATAAAGCATAGCTAATTGTATGAATAGCTCGTTCATGTTCATGCAAAGAAGATTGTGGAAGCGCATTGGTTTCTACCAACCAAATTTTGTCCTCATCATCCAACAAAAAATCGATTCCCAGTTCAGATAAGGGGCGAGGGGATGCCGCGCTTTGAATTTCGGCTATTTCAAGGGCTGCTTGCTGTATTTCTGCTTCTATCTCAGAGGCCGATCTGTTTTTTCTAAGTTCAAGGTACTTCATCAACGGACCTTGGTATCCTCCAAGGCTGACATTGGTTGCCAAGGAACCTACTTCAGCCAAACGCACGTAAGCTCGTGTTATTCCCCAGGCCTGGTTCGCATCTCGTTGCACATGAACGCGAATATCTGCGGCTCGGCCGTCAGGAGCTGTAGATTGTATGTACTTTTGTATTAGAAAATCTCTATAGGCCAATCGCCCTTCTATTCGAATCGTTATTTCGTCGGCGACTTCTGTCAGCGTGAAAATTTTTTCTTTGTTGTTACTGATAGACCACCCTGACGTTTCTTTAAGAATAAAATATAGCCCTACGCCTTGGTTTGCATTACTTCTTTTAATGACAGCACTACCATGTTTGAGAAGGAAATCCTTGATGGCCTCACTGGTATTGGTCTTAGGAATTTGAGCCTCTGGAATGAGATAGCGCTCATATTCTGTGTCATGAATTAAGCTTGCTAATTTAAGTTTGGTTATACCAATGTCATTAATACAGAGGCATGCTTCACGTATCCATGCCCGTAACTGGTTTTGTTGTCCATTGGTGACAGCACCAGAAATAATTGCGATATCTGGGAGAGATTTTTTTTCGCTTTCCCAGCCGGTGGGGCTCCACGTCCATGTTAAAATTTCGTTTTTGGCTTTGTTAAAGTCTGACCAGTCCAATATAGTAAAAACAGCGCCTTGAAGAATTGCTTCAGCATGTAAAGCCCGAAGACGCATGGGGGGAAGAGCTTGGCGTGGATCTGTCTTGAACGGTAAAAAGCCAATACGAATATGAGACATGAGACTTCCTCAATTGTGTTGTCATCAATTGCATAATGTTGACAGTCCTGTTCGAATACATTGAGTTCCTAAAAAAGAGTCCAACATTATGAATTATAATGGTTTTTCACCATGAGATTTCAAGTTATGAAGGGACTGCGCAATTTAGCACGGTATTCTTTTGTTTACAGGGATGCCAAGAAGCGGGGGATTTTCATCGTTGAAATATCGATAAATATGTTTATTTTTCTGGACTATTACAATTAAGGGGCGTCATCTGCTAAAGTTTTGTGCTGTAACGTTCGATCTTTTGTTCCCCCTTGATGTTTACTGATTCGCGGAATTTTGGCGCAATAAATATCTATTGAAAATACGTTTGCTTATCTTATCAATTGAGATCTCTTCGGCCAAAAAGGTTTCTGGGTGAATATCGATTCCAAATTCGTCAGATAATTTTGTTGCCATAACGACAGCATCAATTGAATCAAGATCAAAGTAAGAGAGGGGGTTTGTTGTATCGATTGTTTCGGCAGGCTCCCCAATCAAATTTGCTAAATAATCTTTTATCCAATTCTTGAGAGGGGTGGGGTTGGATGATGAGTATAAATCAAAAATGCCTGCACATATAGTTTCAATTGAGGCGTCTTTATTTAAAAAAATCTCGGGATCAATCGCAATCCCGAATGTTGCTGATAATTTTTTCCCCATTACGCCTGCGTCAACTGCGTCAAGATCAAAGTACAAGAGCTGTTTATTGACATCGATTGTTTCAATTGGTTCACCAACTAAAATGGCGAGATAATTTGTTATCCAATCCTTGAGTGAGTCCAGATTGATAGTCATACCCAATTTTTTCCTTGAGCTGCATAAATCTTTTTTGATTGCACTCAGGTTGTGATTTTTTTCAATTTTAACAACTCATGAAAAAACATGTTGTTCTGCCAAGTAATCCAGAATTAAACCTGCAACATCTACGACCTTGCCTTCCCAAGGGTAATAAAAGCCCGTAACTGCAGGGCTTGTATTCATCTCCAGTATCCAATGATTTTCTTTTTGGGCTGGCTGTTTTATGTCTTGGATTATGAGATCTACACCTGATACATACAATCCGGGGACACTTTGGCAGGCTTGTTCAATGATTTTACAGTAACTTGAGTGTACTTCTTCTTTATCAAGCAAAATTGTGTCGGCACCTGATTTTCCTCCATTGGAGGTTCCAAGGAGAAAGATTCTTTGTTCGAGAGGAAGAATATCGTCTAACGTGAGGTTCTGCATAGCAAGAAAATCAATAATCCGCTGGTTCATTTTGTATGGCGGATGAAAAGGCAGATTCCTCTCACGCCTTTTTGCGTTTTTTGCCGCAAAAAGATCTTTGATGGAAGAAACACCATTTCCAATGACGTGAAGAGGAACGCCTTGTCGTATGCCTACAATTTGGGGCTTAATATAAAAGAAACGGAAATGATCACCCGTTACACTTTCTTCAACCAGAATATTAGGTTCTGTTTCCGCAACTTGACGAAGGGCGTATTCATACCATTGTTGTTCATAGATAGATGGGAAAACACCTCGTCCTTCAGCACCTTTATTGGGCTTCACGCAGATAGGCTTACGAAATGAGTCAAAAGCATTGATAGCCTCGTCAATGTGGCGGCGTCTAAAAAAAAGACCACGAGGGACACTGAAACCTCGCTCTTTGAGATGGGTCTTCGTTCCAAATTTATCGCCAACAAGTACGGATGCTTCATGGTTAATATTGAGACCAATTCTGCCCCATTTATCAACCCCAGCTTCTAAGAGCATACCGTTGGCATAACAATATTGTTTTTGATTAATTTCGAAATGTAACCAAGTTCTTCTGTCTTTTTTGTATTTTTTGTAAAAATTTACTATATTCCGAGCATCTGCTGCTGCCTTCATCACGACTGTATTGGGGCCAGGAGTAAAATTTTCTTTTTGGGAAGTGCTCATGTTGAATCTGTTACTTCTTAGTTGTTGAGCTAGAGCGAGTCACTTGACTTTTCTGCAGTGAAGTCTAACGCATGTTGCCTCTGTTCAGAAGATAGCTGGAAGTCTCGTTTCGTGGGCTCCAGACGCTGCTGTCTCCAAATTATAAAGACTGAATTGTAGTAATTGTACCTAGTTGAAGAGGTTGACGTCAAGTTTTTAGGTCCCCCTCCAATGTTCGAAGACGGTGGAGGAGAACATCTTGTCCGTAGTCCCTCGTCCAGAAAACAGGGGAGTGTCCCCAATACTCTTGTATGCCAATGAGAAAGGACAAATGTTCATTTCTCTACACTGATATTGGATTTGAGTCCTGCCAGTGCTAAGGCATAATTTACTGTATCTATAGCTCTTTCATGTTCATGCAAAGAAGACTGGGGGTGGGTATTGGTTTCTACCAACCAGATTTTATCTTCATCATCCAACAAAAAGTCGAGCCCCAGTTCAGATAAAGGGTGTGGCGATGTCGCGCTTTGAATCTCGGCTATTTCAAGGGCTGCTTGCTGTATTTCTGCTTCTATCTCAGAGGCCGATCTGTTTTTTCTAAGTTCAAGGTACTTCATCAACGGACCTTGGTATCCTCCAAGGCTGATATTGGTTGCCAGTGAGCCGACTTCAGCCAAGCGTACATAGACTCGCGTGATACCCCAGGTTTGGTCATAACCACGCTGCACATGTGCGCGAATATCTGCTGCACGACCATCAGTTGCTGTTGATTTTATATATTTTTGAATCACGAAATCTCTATACGCGAGACGCCCTTTTATGCGGCTCATGATTTCATTGACAATTTCTGTAAGTGTAAAAATAATATTTTTCTTGTCGCTTATCCGCCAGCCAGACTGTTCCTTCAATACAAAAAGCAGGCCAACTCCTTTGTTCGCATTACTTCGCTTAATAACGGAGCTGCCATACTTTGTGAGGAAGTTTGCAATAAATTCTCCGCTCTCTTCCTTGGGGATCTGGGCATCAGGAATGAGGTAACGCTCATATTGGGTGCTGTGTAGCAGGGCAGCGAGCTTGAGTTTATTAATACCAATGTCATAAATATAAGGACGCGTTGCTTTTATCCATTCGATGAGTCGGCGTTGTTGTTCATTGACAGGGCTACCAACAATTACTGTTATATCTGAGAGATATTTCCGCTCACTTTGCCAACCGCTGGGACTCCATGTCCACACTAAAATTTTGTCACTGTCTTCACGAAAGTCTGACCAGTCCAGGAGTTCAATTCTAGCACCGTGGAGGATAGCCTCTGCATGTAAGGCGCGAAGGCGCATAGGGGGCATGGCTTTTTGTATATCTGTTCGAAACGATACGTAGCCAATACGAGGAGTAGGCATGAGGTTTCCTCAAATTTATGGTTCAGCGATTGTATAAGTGTTGATGAGTTCGTTTGGACGAGAGTGTTTTATAACAACGATCGAACTAGATATGTGCTGATACTATTTCTTTTAATAGGACAATCGTTGGTTCTTTAAGGTAGGTGCCATGAGGCCCATGAAGATGTTTCCATTGGAACGATTTAAGTCTTTTTTTCCAGTATGGGAGCGGGTCTCTCTCATAGTTGAATGGATTGAAAGGGCTCTCGCTTCCGAAAAGCATGAGTATGGGGCCTTGGTATCTCCGTTTGGCTATATAATCGATTGTGATCAATTGCGGGAATATCCCGCATTGACGAGAGAGTTGGATACACATTGACTCCACGACTGGTGCGCCCTGACAATTTCCACAGTAAATGAAATCCTGTCTATTAAACAACTGCGTAGCGCTCTCAAGATAGCGCTTTGCAAGTGGCTCGGTGTACCGAGCTTTTTTTACCCAACTTTTCTCAACACCATGGGGAGATTGCGCGGCTATCAGCGGTTGGTTTTCATCAAGTTGATACGCGAAGAGGTAGGGTTCAGCCCAATTGTTGAAACACCAAAAAATTGGTTTTTTTTCCCCAAATCTATTAAACACTAAGAGTTCATCATGTGAAAGTGCCTTATTCACTGAAGATTGGTCACGCATGTTCCGTATTAATGATAACACCCCTTCAAATTCGACCTGTTCATCTTGGTGGAGATCGACATCAAACATCTTTTCGGGAATGTGAGCCCAGCGTCGAAATGCGTCCATCTCTTGCATGCTCCGGTGTGTTAAGAGACTTTTTCTTCTTTATGGTTCGAGTCTGAATAATCTATTTGAAGAATACGTTCACAGAGTTCTTTGATTGAGGCTGCTACATCTAAAAACATCTCTGGATGGATAGTAATTCCAAATTCTTCTTCTAATTTTGTTCCCATAATGACAGCGTCCACTGAGTCCATATCAAATGAAGACAGAGGATCATTCGTATCGATTTTTTCGATGGGTTCATCGATCAACACGGCCAAGTAATTTTTTATCCATTGTTTGAGAGAACTCATATCTGTAGACATAGCGAACCTATCACCCTCCTATTCTATAGGGCCTTTGTAGCCCTCTTGAAATTGTTATACGATATGATCTTCCAGGCTATAAAATCATGAAAAATCATGCCCTTCTGCCAGAAAATCCAGAATTAATCCAGCAATGTCTACGACATAGCCCTTCCAAAGGTAATAAAAAGCTGTCAGCGAAGGATTCATATTCAGTTCGAGGATCCAGTGATTCTCTTGGGACGCCGGCTGTTTCCTATCCCGAATGATGATATCCACCCCCGCAAAATACACCCCAGGAATACTCTTGCAGGCCTGTTCGACAATGGCGCAGTAACTGGGGTGAACTTCTTCTTTATCGAGCAAAATGGTGTCAGCACCAGCCGTCCCATTGGAAGCTCCGTACAGAAAGACCTTTTGCCCAATTGGGGGGATATCTTCCGTGTTCAGATTTTGCATTGCAAGGAAATCTAGGGACTGTTGATCCATTTCAAACGGAGGATGCGTGGGGAGATTCCTTTTGCACCTTTCTGCATTTTTTGTTTCAAGGAGATCTTGAATGGTCGTAATTCCATCTCCAATCACGTGAAAAGGTATTCCTTGTCGTATTCCTGCAATTTGAGGTGAAATATAAAAGAAGCGGAAATGATCACCTGTTACACATTCTTTAACCAAAATATTGGGTTTTACTTTCGCAACGTGATGGAGTGCGTACTCATACCATTGGCTGGTATAAATTGATGGAAAAACATTCTTCCCCAGAGATCCTCTATTGGGCTTTACACAGACAGGCTTGCGAAATGAATTAAAAGCATTGATGGCTCTATCTATGTGGCGGCGTCGAAAAAAACGCCCCTCAGGAACGCTGAATCCAAATTCTTTGAGATGCGTCTTCGTCCCGAATTTATCACCAGTGAGTGTGCTCGCTTTATGGTTAATATTGCGGCCAATTTTGCCCCATCTGTCATTAATAGCTTCAAGAAGAACGCCATCGGCGTAATAATACGTTTTTTTATTGGCCTCAAAACGTAATTGAATCTTTATTTCTTCGAATTTTCGGTAAAGATTTGGCAACCCCCGAACATCTGCTGCTTCCTTCATAAGAACAGCCATGAAGTCAGGTTTCAGGTCTGCGCGATCTTTTTTGATGTCATCATGTATCTGCGTCACAATGTTCCACTTTATGCTTCGCCTAACTTCGATTTGATTCCTCAAAATATGCGCAGTGTCGATAGGAACAGTAGGTGTTCAAAAAAAATTTTGCTAAAAAAAGAAATTTTGTCAATTGTGTTTGGTTGTCATAGACAAAATCTATTTCTTTTAAAAAATATTTTGTTCGCGATAGAATTCTCGTGAAAGATTCTGTGTAGGACTATTGAAAAGCATTTATATGACATGTTGCATGTGGGTACGTTGTTTTCTTTAAATTATTCAATTTTTGCGATGGAAAATCTGTAGAATGCATGGTTTTAGTTTAATTAAATTTGATATTAAATGTCTGGATATAGGTTGTGCACAATGGTATTGTTGGAGAGAATAAATTAATGTTCATTTTTTTGTTGCTATGGAAGAAATAGGTGGTATGCACGGATAACTCATGCTGTTTTTACTTTTTTGAGATGTAGTCTAGGACTTGTAGAATTGTTTCGCCAATGATGACCATATCATTTTCTTCAAGATACAAAGGAAGTTTCAAGTCACATGCGACAATGAGCATACATTTTGTGTTTGGTAAATCATGGTTTTCTCGGATATATTTCCAGTTCCAATAGCATCGTGCATTATTTTCTTCGATGCCAAAAACGGAGATGTCAATGTTTTGCATCTTCATTAATTCGACAAACCGGCTTATTTTTTCTTTTGAAAGTCCAACAAGGTTAAACTGTGCTGAATCGTGTATTTTATATACAGTAGAAGATGTTTCGGGTAATTCGATATAGTCAGAGTGCCGAATTATATTGTAAAGAATTTTGTAATTTTTATTGTATTTTCTCCCATTATCATCAATTAATGGAATTTGAGCTCGTGCTATTGCAGCGGTAACATTGGATATTCTCAAGTTGTAGCTTGGAATTTTCTTTTCGAATTGAGAGATGATGTTACTGCCGATAAAGTGTTTTTTATAGGATTTTTCATAAGAACCAGAATACAAAATTGCTTTTGCAATAATTTCGTCATCATTTGTAATAAGCATGCCACCTTCACCCGCGTTGATCATTTTGTGCGACTGAAAGCTGAAGCAACCAGTAAGGCCAAAAGTTCCAATGGGCTGGTCGTTATATTTTGCTCCAAGGCTGTGGGCCGCATCTTCAATGAGACATATATTGTTCTTACGACATAACGTAATAACAGTGTCCATATCAGAAATGTGACCTCTCATATGAGAAAGTACAATGTATTTTGCGCCACACGACATTTTACGACGAAGGTCTTTCAGATTAATCGTATAGTTTGAATTGCACTCAACCAAAACAGGTTGGCCTCCGGCGTGGGTGATACTGCTTGGAACAGCGGTAAATGTAAATCCTGGAACAAGGACTTTATCGCCTGGTTGTAGGCCTGCACTCAAGAGTGAAATAAAAAGAGCACTAGAGCATGAGTTGACGGCAAGGGCATATTTTGTCCCTATATAGTGTGCGAAGTCTCTTTCAAGGAGGGCGGCTTCGGACTCAATGGGAGCATTGCATCCGTATCGAAAAAGTTCTCCAGATTTTAGGATCTCTACAACTTTTTGGATTGCAGCTTCTGGTACGGGAGTTGAAGCTGATAAATTTTTGTGAAATCTTTTCTTCCCCCCTTCAATAACAAGGGGCTCGGTATTGTCGTACGTCTTTGCCAACAGAAACTCCTGTTATGCTACTTTATGGATTCCAAAGAGAGATGCTAAATACTTTTAAGGATATTGCATCTTGTCGTATGAGTATTGTGATATTTCTACAGAGCTATGATTTAAAAAATAATTGCGAATGTTCTTGATGATACATCGTAATAATTTATCTTTTTTCTAATTGCATTGAATACGATATATTGCGGATATGTCTATTAATGAATAGACCGAACATCGTCAGTATTTGTCCGTAACCTATTTCAATAAATTCATTACATCCATTTTCTATCAAATGCTGAATACATTTTTCCCATTGTACGGGGGTGCTAATTTGTTTCGCAAGTGTCTTTTTCAGAAGGTTTTCATCAGTGGGGAGAAACTCTCCCGTGACATTGTCTAGTACTGGAGTCGTGAATGTATCGATTGGTTCTTGTCTGAGATATTCGAAAAATTGGGTGCTGGCTTCGTTGAGAATAGAGCAGTGCCACCCCCCGCTGACAGGCAATTGTACGACTTTTTTCGGTGATAAATCTTGGATTTTCTCTAGCGCGATTTCAATAGCTTCCAATGTGCCAGCTAAACTATATTGTCTTGCACAGTTGTAATTACTTATTGTAATAAAATGTCCTTCTTTTCTTATTGACTCGCAAAATTCTTCTACAAGAATTTCTGGAACACCAATAACAGCCATCATGCCACTTGGTGTTTTTTCTATACATTGGTTCATAAACTCAGATCGTTTTGCAACAATTCTTATTAATTGTTGATACGATACGCCACCAGCCGCATATATTGCCGTCCATTGTCCAACACTGTATCCCGCAGAGTAGGTAAATTCTGATTTTTCTGATGTTCTCCACATCTCCAACATTAATGCACTGACGAGAACAGTTAATAAACTGCTTGTTTTATTCTGGTTGATTTGTTTGGGATCGGAAACAATATCTGCAAGGGATTTGGCATCAAGTTCTTTCAAGATTGGTTCAGAAAATTCATTAAGCTTGTTATAATTTGCAACAGAATTGAGCATTGTTGGGCCATGAGCCCCTTGGCCAGGAAAGAGTAACCCCAGTGATGCTTCAGACTTCGTCATATTCTTAATCCGTGTTTATTCCTATTCAGGGCATCCTGCCACTTTGACGTTATTTTTATGCTGCATTTTTGCCGAATTTTATAAATTAGTTCAATGGGATGGAGTGCCAAAATGCTCAAGTCAAAGAATATAATAGAGGAGATTCGCTGTCTAGTTTTCAAGTCTACTCATTTGATTTGACGCAGATCATCGATCAAAAAGTAAATCAATACGGAATTCCAAATCTTCTCCTCTTTCTTTGTAATATTAATATAGTTGTTTATTGAAAAAGACTCAGCTCATTGTAAGGTATAAATGCATATTTCTTGATAATTGTTGCCTATTCCTCTCGAACTTGATGTCACCGATGGAAATGCGTCAGGCGGACTGCTTGAAAAGCGTCGTTATTGTATGGATATGAATGGTCGTAACGCTTGAAAAAAAACATAATGCGTTGATTTCTCTCATACATTGTACTGAACCAGCTCCAGTGCAGTGAATGTGGAGTGAATGCAATTCACTCATAAGTCTGAAAGATGCGAAATCGAAGCTTTGTACCGTGATGCTGAGAGAATAAGAGTGATGTATTTTTGACAAAAGTGGGGACCTACGGCATATTATTTATTACTCTGGATCTTCAGGCCTCTGCCGCGTCGAGTGATCATGCGCTGTAGGGTGGAAAGAAAGGACGAGGGGATATGCCCTGTGTGCGCGATATCCGTTTGGCCAGTCGCTCAGGGCCTCATGGGGGAAAATGTTTAACTTTTCATAGGGGGAGACCATGCGTATTCTGGTTCTTGCGACAACACTGCTGTGTACTGCAATCCTGACGATTCCTGCCTTTGCCGATACCGCTGTTCCGGATTTGAAGGGCACGTGGGATTTGACATACGAAGCGGCGATCCAAAACAACACGGAAGAGGAGCAGGCGAAACGACACATGGACGACACAGGTTTTTCCAGCCTGGATGTTGTAATAACGATCGATAAACAGGAAGGATTCAAGTTTTCGGGTACGAAAGCCTCCAAGAAGAGAACGGAAAAACTTTCGGGTGTCATCGGCTTTGACAACCAGTCCGCCTACATGGTGGATGAAGACGGCATGATGATATGCCGTATTGTGAGCCCCGATAAGATAGAGCAAATCTATCTTCACGTCACCACGAACAGATCCGTTGCCTCGCGCGGTATGATGACGCGGAGACATTGATTGTGACTCCTCTGCGATAAGAGATACACAAAGAATGCAATGCAAGGGGCGGTTCACGAACCGTCTCCTTGCACATGAACGCCTACAATCCTCGACGAAAGCTTTGGGGAAATGTTCACCTTCGCACAAGTGAAGATCATGGCATTGGAGTCGATGCAGCTCCAGATGCAAACACAGCCTTTATGTGAAGTCCGGTCAAATCTCCAACAGTATGTTGTTTTCAATTGCGCTCAGAATTTGTTGCGCTTTTTCAAAAAGGTGGCTCGGATTGATCGGACCATAGAGGACGGTATCGGACGATGAGTTTCCGATTTCGATTTGTTTTTGTTGGCTTTGGGGATTTCTTTGGACTTGCTTGGATTTTGAAATGAGGGGAGGCCTCATATTGATGTCCTATTACATTGAAATAAAATGATTTTAAGTTGTGTGTTGGGGCGTTGCCCCCAAAGTTGAAGATGGCATCTTGCTGTCGGATAACAATGTGGCCGAAAACGCCATCCGTCCCTTTGCGGTCGGTCGGGAAAAACTGGCTCTTTTCGGGTTCGCCCAAAGGCGCTGCGGCAAGCGCGGCTTTGTACAGCCTTGTCGAGACCGCGAAGGCCAACAGTCTGGAGCCGCTGCGGTATCTGCACTTTCTTTTTAAAAGGCTGCCGTATATGAGGTCCGCTGACGAGAGAAGAGGCTTGTTGCCACAGTATCTTGCCGCCGAGGAATTGGCGTGGAAAAAAATGTTGAAGATTGGAATAGCTTGGAAAAATGCGCTTACCCAGGAACAGTGAATCACCCCGGACGTTCTTGCTGGCCATGTGGGACAACCCCAGCGTCGTCCCTGGCCAGTAAGCATCGGTCAGTCATTTTCTGCAATGAAAGCGCACAAACAATGAGAGAGAGTCATGGAGACAATACCCAACTGTCCGCAGTGCAACTGCGAATATGTGTACCACGACGGCAGCATGTACGTTTGCCCCGAGTGCGCCCTGGAGTTCCAAGCTGCTGATGCAGCCGCCGACGCGGGAGAAAAGGTGTACAAGGACGCCAACGGCGCTGTTTTAGTCGATGGCGATACGGTCATCATCATGCAGGATTTGAAGGTGAAAGGCGCTTCCGGCCCCATCAAGAAGGGCACGAAGGTGAAAAACATCAAACTGATCGAGCCCACAGACGGCGTACACGACATTTCCTGCAAGATTCCCGGCTTCGGGGCGATGTTTCTCAAAACATCGGTCGTCAAGAAAGGCTAATGCTTGCAAGGGTTGTGAGGAGTGGTCCCGAAATGTGGGGCCGCTTCTCGGGCATGTGAGAGGCTGATTTTTTTCCCGCCAAGCTCAGCTGCAGACGCAATTTCGTCCCGCCGCCTTCGCCGCGTATAACGCTTCGTCAGCTTTGATCACGAGTTTTTCTGGGGGAATGTTTTCTTGCGGTATGGCTGAAGCCACGCCAAGAGAGAGGGTGACATAGCTCTCGACAGTGGATTTTTCATGAGGAATCGCCATGCTGGCGACAGCCTCTCGTATTTCTTCGGCCATTCTTTGAGCGCCTTCTATGTCGGTATTGGGCAAGATAATGATGAATTTTTCGCCGCCGACAAGGCCTATGACTGCAACAGCTTCATAAGTCTCGTTATCGGGCAGAATGCCAAGCCCGTTATTCCTCCCAAAAAGAATCGTCGCAACGAGAGGAAATACGACACGCACATTTACAAAGAACGACATCTCGTAGAGCGCTTTTTTTGTAAACTCAAAGAGTTCAGACGAATCGCTACTCGTTCGAGAAGTTGGAGATTACTTTCTTGGCAATGGTCATTATCGCTTCATGTCGAGTTATACTCAAAAGTGGTGTTTGAAGAGGTAGGAGGGGTGACGTACCCTGTCGGGTGAGAATCCACTATGGAAACCGCGACAAACTGGAGGTAAGTCCCCTATGAGCAAGGGTAGTATTTCGATCTTCGAGGATCAAGCTGCAAAGCGGAATATGTTGACAGAATTGGCTCGGCAAGGAGCAAGGCAGATTTTGGCGCAAGCTCTTGAAATCGAGGTTCAAGAACTATTGGAACGTGTTGCTCAGCCTCTTGCTGACGGTAAAAGGGGCGTTGTCCGAAACGGTTATCTTCCTGAATGTGATATTCTTACTGGAGCGGGTCCGGTCCCCGTGGAGGTGCCGAAGGTTCGCGACAGAACTGGCAACGGGATCAAATTCACCTCCAAACTTGTTCCGCCGTATCTGAAGCGTACGGAGAGCGTCGAAGATTTTTTACCTTTGCTGTACCTGCACGGCATTTCCACCGGCGACTTTAAAGAGGTTTTAGCCGCATTGTTCGGATATAAAGCGCAAGGGTTGTCCTCAAGCAGCATCGGCCGATTGAAGCAACAATGGCAGGGCGAAAGGAATGGAACAAGCGTTCCTTGAAGGGGCACCATTACATCTCCATCTGGGCTGACGGCGTGTACTTCAATATTCGGGCTGATGATGACCGCCAATGCATGCTTGTGGTCATTGGTGCTACGACGGATGGTCGCAAAGAGCTTCTTGCCGTGGAAGACGGGTTCCGTGAATCCGAGCAAAGCTGGTACGAATTGCTCGTCGATCTCAAAACTCGTGGTCTGGAAATCCCTCCCAGCCTGGCTATTGCAGACGGTGTCCTCGGTTTTTGGGCGGCATTGCGTAAACTCTTTCCTGGAACCAAGCAGCAACGCTGTTGGGTTCACAAAACGGCCAATGTTCTCAATAAGCTGCCCAAATCCATTCAAAAGAAAGCCAAGGCCGGTTTGCATGAAGTTTGGATGGCTGCAACGCGTGAGAAGGCGAATAAGGCTTTCGATTTGTTTCTCAAAAAGTACGAAGCTAAATATCCCAAGGCTGCGCAATGTCTCAAAAAGTACGACTAACCCTATTGAATCGACCTTTGCCACGTTCGATTGCGGACGAGTAAAACCAGGGGCTGTGCTTCGCGGGATACGATTCTGGCCATGGTCTTCAAGCTGGTTCAATCTGCGCAACAAAGCTGGCGCCGATTACGCGGATATAAACTGCTCGACAAACTGATTGCTGGTGCGAAATTCGTCAACGGCGAAGAAGTGTTGGCTGAAGAAGTGGATGAATCTGGCAGGGAAGCCGCCTGACCACAAACACCACATTTGACTATAATTCGTAAAACTGATCGCGAACCGCAACCCCAAACAAAAAATTACCCCTAATTTTTTTGTAAAACTACACGTTCAAGTCCACAGTCGGTTGCTAGGATATAAGTCTGGAAGTTCTACAGCCCCCCATATTGAGAATTGTTGAGATTCTAAACGTATAAAAATTTACTAGAAGCCATGTGAGCGTGCGCGGACTACTTCGGAATGCACACTCACATGGGGCTTTCCTGATTAACGAGAGTGACGGATTGCCTACTGCTTGGGTTTACTTTCCTTTCGGGAAAAAATGGTAATACCGGCGACCTTAGAAGCTTTCCCCGGTTCCAGGTATTTGACAATCATGGTGTCCTGATCCCTCAGCGAACCGATGAACACTCCATCTTCGTCAGCCATATAGAGATCCATTGTTGTCTCGTCGATGACGCCTACCAGTTGTTCTTTTGCTTTTGATGAGGATTTGGAGCCGTGAAAGGCCCTACCGTCCTGCTTATCAATAGTGAGAGTAAAGTCTACATGTAGGAATTTCGGAATGTTTGATTCCTCGGTATGAGCGAGTTTACCCACGACAACAGCGTCGGACGTTCCCGTCCATACACCCGTGATATCAGGGATTGCGCCTGCGCCTGTGCTTTGCTCCGCGGCCAAAGTTGGGATCACTGGTAAAGCGCAACTAAAAAAAAGTAAGAAGATCAATATACGCATGTGAGACATTGATTCCTCCTGGGGTTTGTGCCGCAATAGCGTATGTTCATGTAGGCTAGCGACAATATTGTCAATCGAATTGATTCACTCTTAGTATGGTGCTCCTTACAATAGGAAGGCTTCATCAAACAAGGAATTTATATATTTCCTCAGAAGTAATGTCATGAAGCAAGAAAACAAACCGTGGGCAATCCTGAAGATGAACCGCAAACGCAACTCCACGATCAAGCCGTGGAAGACGTTCAAAATGAGTCGTGAGAAATTTGAAGCTATGTTGCTCAATGATCCAGAAGAATGGACCGAGATAACCGACACGCTATACATGGAACTAATACTATTTAAAGGCATTCTAAAAAAGTCAATGATTCCAATGTAGGTATTTCACCGTCCATCCCATCTCCTCGTGCCTCGATAAAACGGATTGCAGACAGAAGTTCAGGTGCATTCAAGTCTTGTATAGGTCTTGCCCCAAGAGAAGAGAAAATGTTGTTTTCGAGGCGTTGAATTGTATCGAGGCTATGGGAAGCACTCCGGTCGGCTTGTACTTTCCGTGCCGTTCACGCGCCACAAGCTCGAAGGTTATGGCTTCTGCTTGCGTTTCGGCCTTCTCTGCTTTTCGGGCCTCGCTTGGGTTGATGCCGTTGGCAAGAAGTTTCCGAGCTTCGTCACGTCGTTCACGGGCCTCTTTCAATGTCACGTTAGGATAGACACCAAGAGAAATCATTTTTTCCTTGCCGCCAAAGAAACAGCGAAATCCCCACCACTTTGAGGAATTGGGACGCACTTCCAGAAAAAGACCGCGTTCGTCCTTCAACCGTTGTGGCTTCGGTCCCGGCTTTGCGTTCTTGATAGCGATGTCCGTTAAGGCCATAGGAAGACCTCCAGGGATGTTGAAATGATAGCAGTTACCCAGGTAGGGAAAGCACTACCCAGAAACTTACCCAGGCGTTACCCAGGATGTCAACACACCACGCTGGACAGTATCGGACAATCAATTTCCGATTTCTATTTGTTTTTATTGGACTTTTGGATTTTTTTGGACTTGCTTGGATTGTGATATGGCGGAGAGGGTGGGATTCGAACCCACGTACGGGCTATTAACCCGTAACTCGATTTCGAGTCGAGCGCGTTACGGCCGGACTTCGCTACCTCTCCGCATGAGAGATGTGTCCCGAACGGGAAGGGCATTATTAGATGAGGTTTTGGGGAAAATCAAGCATTTTTCTTGGCTCGTCGTTGACGAAAGAAATCTTTTATCAGTTGAGAGCATTCTTCCTCGAGCAGACCGGGAATGACTTCGACCCGGTGATTGAGGAAGGGAAGATCGAAACCGTCCAGTTTGGAGCGGGCCGCACCGGTTTTGGGGTCGGTTGCGCCGTATATAAGCGTTTTGACGCGGGCATGCACCAGCGCCCCCACGCACATCAGACAGGGTTCGAGCGTGACGCACATGACTGTGTCGGTGAGTCGGTAGTTCGACAGGGCGGTTGCCGCTCGGCGCAGGGCAACGATTTCGGCGTGGGCCGTCGGGTCGTTGCGCCGGATGGTTTCATTTCCGGCTTCGGCCAACAGCTCTCCGCCCGCCCCGATGATGACCGCGCCGACCGGCACGTCGTCATGACGGCCGGCACGTTCGGCTTGCTCCAGGGCAAGACGCATGGCCTGTTCCCAGGAGGTCCAGCCAGGCGGCGGGGAGGGCAGAGGGAGTGTCACGTTATAAATCGATTAGCCGTTTTGGCGCAGATAGTTGACGCCGTTTTCAAACAGCACCGTCCCCAGTGTTGGCCGTGCGCCGCGCGTCCAGTTCGGGTGGTTGGTCGGATGATTGAACGCTTCAGGGTGTGGCATCAATCCGAGGATGCGGCCTGACGGATCGGTCAATCCGGCAATACCCAGCGGTGAGCCATTCGGATTGTAGGGATATTCCTGTGTCGGTTCTGATACGTTGGGCAACGTATATTGAAGCGCAATAAGATTGTTGTCACACAGCGCTTGCAAGACAGCATCTTCCTTCGGGATGACTTTACCTTCGCCATGACGGACAGGTAATTCCAGTGCGTCGACACCTTTGGTGAAGACACAGGGGGAATTCTGATTGGCGCGGAGCCATACCCAGCGGTCTTCGAATCGAGCTGAATCATTGGCCGACAGTGTTAACGATCGAGTAAAATAGTTCTTGTCAACGGCAGGCAAAAGACCGAGTTTGACGAGCAACTGAAAGCCGTTGCAAATCCCCAGGATGATGCCGCCGCGATCAAGAAAATCTTTGAGCTGATCAAGAAGTGGCGCACCATCTTCGGTTTTCGCATACTTCCAGCGAAGTGCTCCGGCCTGAGCCGCTCCCAGATCGTCGCCATCGAGGAATCCACCGGGAAATACAAGGAAATTATACGCATCAAGGCGATGGCGGCCGGCTTTGATGTCGGAAAAATACATGATTGTCGTTTCGTCGGAACCGGCAATTGTGGCGGCGTGTGCAGATTCTGCTTCACAATTGGTGCCATATCCGGTAATGACGGCCGTTTTTACCTGGGGCATTTCCCCCTCCTTTCTTGAAAAAAAAAGTCCGGTCGCTTAGATGACTACCGGACGGCAACATAATGACCCCCCCGGTTCACGTCAACCAAAGCTACAGGGATGGTGACTGGTCGGGACGTTATTTGGCGAGTGATTTCCGGGCGAATACCGCCCCCCTTGGCCCTTGGGGCATTAACCGAGTGCATCGAGCCGTATAAGGACAGTTTTATGAAAACAAAATTTATCTTTGTGACGGGCGGCGTGTTGTCGTCGTTAGGGAAAGGCCTGGCTGCCGCCTCCATTGGCGCGCTGCTGGAGGCCCGTGGTCTGAAGGTCACCATCCAGAAACTTGACCCGTATATCAACGTTGACCCCGGCACCATGAACCCCTTCCAGCACGGGGAAGTGTATGTCACCGATGACGGTGCCGAAACCGACCTCGACCTGGGTCATTACGAACGCTACCTCAGCGTGGCTATGAGCCAGAACAACAACTGCACGTCGGGGAGAATTTATCACACGGTTATCACCAAAGAACGCCGCGGTGATTACTTGGGTGGAACTGTCCAGGTGATTCCCCACATTACCGATGAAATTAAACGTTCCATCTTGGGGGTCGCCAATGACGAAGATGTCGCTATTATCGAAATCGGCGGCACCGTTGGGGATATCGAAGGGCAGCCGTTCCTGGAAGCCATTCGACAGATGCGGTCTGAACTCGGAAAAGAAAACGTTCTCTATATCCACCTGACACTTGTGCCGTATCTGAAAGTAGCCGGTGAAGTAAAAACCAAACCGACACAACACAGTGTTAAAGAACTGCGCAGCATCGGTATTCAACCCGACATCATTATATGTCGGAGTGAAGTCGACCTTTCGTCCGATATTAAAGCCAAGATTGCCTTGTTCTGTAACGTTGATCAGGACGCTGTGTTCTGTGCAGTCGATGTTGGCAATATCTATGAGGTTCCATTGAATCTCTATTCTGAAGGAGTCGATCAGAAGATTGCCATTTTGCTCCGCCTGCCGGCCAAGAACGCCAATTTGAAAGCGTGGATGGAGTTGACCCGCAAGCTCGCCAGTCCCAAAGGCTCGGTGACCATCGGGATTGTCGGGAAGTACGTTGACCTCAAAGAAGCCTACAAAAGTTTGCATGAATCTTTGGTTCATGGCGGTGTGGCCAATGATGTTGCCGTGGAACTCAAGTACGTCAATTCCGAAGAAATCGACCCGAAAAACGTGGCTGCCGAGTTGACCGGTGTTGATGGCATTTTGGTTCCCGGTGGCTTTGGGACACGCGGTATTCGTGGAAAAATTGAATCCATTCGCTATGCTCGCGAACATAAAATCCCCTTTCTCGGCATATGCCTGGGCATGCAATGCGCTGTGATTGAATATGCGAGAAATGTTCTTGGGCTTGATGGTGCCGATTCCGAGGAATTTAATCCGACATGTGCTGATCCGGTCATTTATCTGATGAAGGAATGGTACGATTTCAGAACAAAGAAAGTGGAACGCCGCGACGAAGATTCGGCCAAAGGCGGAACCATGCGGCTCGGCGCCTATCCATGCAAGGTTCGAACTGGAACAAAGGCGTACGAAGCGTACGGCGTTGAAGAAATTTCGGAACGCCATCGGCATCGTTTCGAATTTAATAAAGCCTACTACGACGAACTCGAAAAAGCAGGCATCGTGTTCAGTGGGGTGTCCCCGGACGAAGAGCTTGTTGAAGTCATCGAATTGGCTGACCATCCCTGGTTTGTCGGCAGTCAGTTCCATCCGGAGTTTAAAAGCCGCCCCATGAATCCACACCCGTTGTTTCGCGATTTCGTCAAAGCCGCCAAGGTGTATCATGGGTAAGGCCAATGCATGTGGTGAGCTTGGGGTGCGCTTGGGAGCAACGGCATGAGCGATGGACCCAAAGTGATTGACCCAAAGTTGGCAGCCAAGCGCGTGAAACTGTTTGTCATGGATGTCGATGGTGTCTTGACCGACGGTGGCGTATACTATGATTCGCAGGGTGGAACCGTTGGCCGCCGCTTTAACGTGCAGGACGGTCTGGGCATTAAAATTGCTCAGGCCGCCGGCTTGGATATGGCTGTTATCAGTGGATTGCGGAGTACTCCGGTCGTCAAACGCATGGAAGAACTTGGCATCACGGAATATCACGGCGGGCACCTTCACAAATTACCAATTCTTGAAGGCATTTTGGAACAGCGAGGATTGGACTTTTCCCAGGTGGCATTTCTCGGTGATGACTGGATTGATGCGAGCATCCTCAAGCGCGTCGGCCTGCCGATGAGCGTTCCGAATGCACAACCTGAAATCCTTGAGATGGCTGCGTGGATCACGACACGACGAGGAGGAGATGGCGCCGTACGAGATGCTATTCGTTTCATTCTTGATGCACAGAATCGATGGGAACCGATGTGGCGACACTGGTCGGCATAATCATCACTCAAGGCTCGACAGGATTGATGAAGGGGAGTACTAGCTTCAAGGCATCTTTTTTGCTATGAAGACTCTCCCAGCGTAGAGGATGGTGTGCGCGTGTTGTCGCATGCTGTCCTGCGCGAGAATATGAAAACCAAGACGGATTATGGCACTCGAACTCAGACAACAACTCAAGCTGTCCCAGCAACTTGTTATGACGCCGCAATTACAGCAGGCGATCAAATTATTGCAGCTTTCACGTGTGGAACTCCTTGAGACTGTGCAGACTGAGATGTTGGAGAATCCTCTCCTGGAAGAAGCGGCCGAAGAGGAAAAGATTGAAAGAGCCGCACGCGACGAGCGTACCATTGACGCCAATACCACAGATGGCGCGATGGAAAAAGAGCTTCTGAAGAACGCGGAGTGGGACGATTATCTCGGCGATTTCTCCAGCACAGGCAAACAGGCGACGATGCGGGAATTCGAGACTCCCGAAGAAGGCATGTCGTTTGAAGCCCGATTGTCGGCCAAGACGTCACTGGAGGGGCATTTAAGCTGGCAGTTACGGTTATCCAACCTAACCGACCATGAGCTTGCTATCGCAGACGTCGTTATGGGCAACCTTGATTCGGCCGGCTATCTGCAGGCGACCATCAAGGATATTGCCGATATGGCCCATGCAGCGGAAGACGAGGTAGAGCGGGTTTTGCACCGAATTCAGCGTATGGATCCTATCGGTGTTGCTGCACGGAGTCCGAAAGAATGCCTGCTCGTTCAGCTCGAAGTGTTGGAGTATGACGACCCTGTTCTGCTGGAACTCGTCAGCGAACACCTCGAAGACCTGGAAAAGCGACGGTATAAGCCGCTCACAAAGAAGTTCAAGATAACGATGGATGATGTCAAAGAATATCTCGATATCATTCAATCACTCGACCCGTATCCAGGCGCAAGTTTTGGGTCGGGCGATCCTATCTATGTGAGCCCTGACGCTTTCGTCTATAAATACGATGATGAATTTGTTATTTTGTTGAACGAAGAGGGCTTGCCGAAACTTCAACTCAGCTCCATGTATGACGAAAATGCGCGATCCGGAGGAGATAAAGATTACCTCCAGGACAAAATGCGTTCTGCCATGTGGCTCATGAAAAGTCTCTACCAGCGACAGCGTACGTTATATAAGGTGTTGGAAAGCATCGTGAAATTTCAACGGGAGTTTTTCGAAGAGGGCGTCGGAAAAATTCGGCCTCTGATTCTGAAAGACGTTGCCGATGACATCAGCATGCATGAATCGACGGTTAGCCGAATCACGACAAGCAAGTACGTCGCGACGCCACACGGCATTTTCGAGTTGAAATTTTTCTTCAATAGTGCGCTAGGCCTTGATGATGGTGGTTCGGTTGGCTCGGAGTCTGTCAAAGCATCCATCAAACAGCTTATTGCCAATGAAGACCCCAAGAAGCCCATGAGCGACGATGCCATTGCGGACATTTTGAAGGAAACGCTCAATATCAATATTGCGCGCCGGACGGTGGCAAAATATCGTACAGCCATGAATATTCCATCGTCATCTAAACGTCGCCAAATTTTTTGACCTTGAGTTGAATTCGCAGGACATTTGTGGAGGATGTATGAACATCAGTTTTACCTTCAAGAATTTCGAGCCGTCTGAACAATTGCGCGATTACGCTGCGAAGCGGTTTGAAAAGCTTGATAAGTATGTGGTTAATACGGACAATGCCGACCTGCAGGTTAATCTTGGTGTCGAAAAGACCCGTCAGATGGCCGATGTTGTCTTTACGACGGATCGTACACATATTTCAGCCTACCATGAGTCCGAGGACATGTATGCTACCTTGGATTTGGTACATGATAAGTTGGAAGCCCAGCTTCGTAAAATTAATGAGAAATTGAAGGAGAGACGTCGGGGTGAGCGATTGGCGTCGGTCCGGACTCATTTTTTTAGCTATGATGACGATCAAGTTGGGAAAAGCGAACGCCAAATCGTTGCGATCGATAATTATAGTCCGAAGCCTATGAGCGTGGATGAAGCTGCAATGCAACTCGATACGCTCAAGTATGAATTTCTCGTATTCTTCAATTCAGAAACTGAGCGTATCAATGTCGTTTATCGCCGTAAAAGCGGAGATTTCGGCCTGATCGACCCTGGAGTGGAAGCGTAGATGCAACTGGTAGACTTTTTGGACAAAGATCTGCTTCTTCAAGATATCAAGGCGCAGACGAAGAGCGAAGTGCTGGCGGAATTGGTTGGGCCGCTCAAGACTCGATGGCCCGATCTCGATTTGGAACGGGCACGCCGTGTTTTGCTTGAACGCGAAAGCCTTGGCACCACAGGGATTGGTGACGGTGTCGCCATTCCTCACGGCAAACTTGATTCTATCGATCAGGTGGTCATTGTCGTCGGGCGGAGTTTAGCAGGTCTTGATTTCGATGCTTTGGATCAGAAACCGTGTTTCATCTTTTTTCTGGTTCTCGCACCGGAGCCGGTGGCTGGATTGCACTTGAGAATTTTGGCCCATATTTCTCGTCTCTTGTCCAGTGAATCTTTTCGATCCTCATTTGTGAATGCGAAGGACAAAGACGCCTTGTGGGATGTCTTGACGGGCGGCGTTTGATTCTTTGATCTCCATGTTTGTCTGCACTGATTGATCAAAGAGAATGCAGCTCCAATCTACCTGGGAAAAAGGAGGTGAGGGTGAGTGCGCAAGATCTCCCCGTTGTGATACTGACCGGCCTGTCCGGGGCAGGAAAATCTACAGCTCTTCGAGTGTTCGAAGATCTTGGGTTCTACTGTGTGGACGGATTGCCGACAGCATTTTTATCCGAGCTCCTGCAGTTGTTCGATACTGAGAAAATGCAGCGCTACGAAGGGCTGGCACTTGGTCTCGATATGCGCCAGCTCGATATTGGTGAAGATGCTCAAAAGACGCTTCTGCGTCATGCCCGCCACCATCACGCAACCCAAATTATCTTCCTGGAAGCTTCCACCCACGAATTATTGCGTCGATATGCCTCCTCGCGTCGTCCTCACCCACTTGAGTCGAGGAATCTCGGGTTGGAACAAGCTGTTGAACAAGAACGGCTTACAATGATGTCAATCAAAGACGCATCCGATCTTGTCCTCGACACAACACATTTTTCTGTTCACGACTTGCGTCGCCGTCTTCAAGAAAAGTGGACAGCCATGGAAGGTAAAGAGGCTTCGCTCAAGGTACATATTATGTCCTTTGGGTTCAAATATGGTCTTCCCTCCGAGTCCGATCTTGTTTTTGATTTGCGCTTTTTACCCAATCCATATTTCGACGAGGCATTGCGACCATTTTCAGGAAAAGATGCAGTGATTTCTGAATTTGTTTTGGGAAAAGATCCTGGGATGTCTTTCTTGGAGCGCCTTTCTGATTTTCTTCTGATGCTTTTACCGATGTATGCTCAGGAAGGGCGATACCGTCTGACATTGGCTTTGGGCTGTACAGGAGGACGCCACCGGTCGGTTTCTGTGGCCGAGGCAATTTTTGACAGACTGCAGACAGCCGGATACAGTGTAAGCCTGGAACATCGAAATATTGAACAGGGTTAGCTGGTAAAACGAGCAGGCGCCCGAGGGAGGCGGTTCGCCATGGACGAAGCCGCAAAAGACACAGGTCAGGTTGGCGTAGTTATTGTTACGCATACGGATTATGGAGCGCGACTCCTCAAAGCTGCCGAGTTCATTATCGGTGCGCAGGATGCTTGTCGTAGTGTGAGTGTGGATATGACACACGAAGTCGATAAAATCCTGGTGGCGATGAAAACGGCGATCAAAGAAACAGATACCGGTGCTGGTGTTCTCATCTTGACCGATATGTTTGGCGGCACGCCAACGAATTTAAGTCTCTCCTTACTTGGGGAGGGGAATCTCGAAGTGCTGACCGGGGTTAATCTTCCCATGCTGATTAAGATTCTTACTTCTCGGCAAAAGCCTTTGCAGACGCTTGCCTCTGAAGCCAAAATCGCCGGTTGTCAGGGGATTGTCGTAGCGGGCGAGGTTCTCAGGTCAAAAGTGGCTGAGGGCTAGGTATGTTTTTTGTGCGTGTCGACAATCGTCTTGTTCATGGCCAAGTCATTGAAACATGGCTTCCTTTTACACGCGCCAGGTTGATTGCTGTCGTCAATAACGACATGGCAAGCGATATCATTCGACAAGAGATTGTCTCGTTGGCCATACCAACTGGTGTTGAGATCGCTTTTTTGCCAGTTGACAATGCCGCGATGTTTTTCCATCAGAATCGATTTTCCTCGTCGGAAGTTCTTGTGTTGTTCTCAAACTGTACGGACGCCAAAACAGCATACGAAAGCGGCTTTCATTTTCGTTCTATCAACCTTGGGAATCTGCATTATGGTCCGGGAAAACGACAGGTCTGTCGGCATGTGGCGCTGAGTCCAGACGATGAAGTCTCGTTGGCATATTTTAGCGATCATGGTGTGAAAATCGATTACCGGTGCGTTCCCACCGATCCTGTGCAGGTACGTCAAGCATGAATGATTCCTGGCAGTGGTGGACTCTCGTCAGCCAATTTTTGACAGTTGGTTTTTTTTTACCGTTTTTTCGGCATTCCGTTTTCTCATTAATATAGCAATCGTTGAACGACCAATTCTTGTTGGCTACATCTTTGGAGCCATCTTTGGGCATTTGGAGCAAAGTCTCATCGTCGCATGTGTTTTTGAGTTGCTTTGGCTTGATGTTTTTGCCGCTGGCACAGTTATCCCTCCTAATGCGATTGCCTCAACGGTAGCTGCTCTTGCACTCATCGACATGTTTTCTTTGCAACAGCCTGCAATGATAAGTGTAGCCATGCTCTTGGCCATGCCACTGGCCTATCTTTTTTCGCGTGTCGAATCCGCTCACCGCGATGCAAGCAACAAAGACTTCGACCAGCTTCAAGCCTGGGTTGAGAATCTTCCTGGAGCATTGACCCCGGCGCGGCTTATTATGTTTTCCATGGCGCGGGTGGCGTTCATCAACGGCCTCTTTTTTATCGTTGCGTTGGCGGTGTTGAGTATCGCTCTGTTTTTTGTTCTCGATGAAGCATCGGCAGCGTTAAAAGGGAACTCGATGACTGCGGAGACGCTTGTGCTTATCTCCACATGCGGAGCAATGCTTGGGCTTCGATACAAACCGGCATACGTTGTCCTCTGTGTGTGCTTTTTCTTTGTCTGGGGCGCGCTGGCCTGGGCTTAGCCTTTATAGAGGAAGATGCTTTTCATTCGAAAGAGCCTGTGAAATTTGCTTGGCAAAGCATCGAGATTGGGATAAATTGCACAAACTTTTTCTAGGCATACCCTAAATGTAAGTATAACAATGCGAGGAGGATCTCTTCATGGCAGTTTACGTTGTTGGACACAAAAATCCTGATACCGATTCCGTTGCCGCCGCTGTTGCCGTGGCTGACTACTTCAAGAAAGCCAAAGGCCTGGACACCGTTGCCGCTGCGCAGGGTGGATTGAATCCCGAATCGGAATTCGTGCTGAACAAGTTCGGCGTTGCTGCTCCTGAAATCGTCACTGACGCCGCCGGCAAGCAGATCATCCTGGTTGACCACACCGACTTGGCTCAGAGCCTTGAAAATCTTTCCGATGGTGAAATCCTGGGAGCTGTTGACCACCACAAGTTGGGCGATGTCACCACCCCCAATCCGCTGGAAATGTGGGTTTGGCCTGTTGGCTGCACCTGCACCGTTGTCAAGTCGATGTACGACTATGCCGGCATTGAAATTCCGAAAGGCATCGCTGGCATCATGCTGTGTGCGATCCTGTCCGACACCGTTATGTTCAAGTCCGTCACCTGCACCGATCAGGATAAAGCTGCTTGCGACGCCCTGGCCAAAATTGCCGGTGTCGACGACATGATGGCTCTTGGCATGGAAATGTTCAAGGTGAAATCGGCCGTTGAAGGCGCCAGCATGAGCGACCTCGTTTTCCGCGATTACAAAGATTTCGATATGTCCGGCAACAAAGTCGGTATCGGCCAGCTGGAAGTCGTGGATCTGTCCATCCTGGAACCGGTTAAAGCCGGCCTCTTGGACGAAATCAAGAAAGTCAAAGCCGATGGCCGCCACAGCGTCTTCCTGCTGTTGACCGACATCATGAAAGAAGGTTCGGAAATGCTGATCGTTTCCGATGATCCTGCTGTTGTTGAAAAAGCCTTCGGTGTTGCCGCCGGTGGCGATTCCGTCTGGCTCGACGGTGTTATGAGCCGCAAAAAACAGGTCGTCCCCAATTTCGAAAAGGCTTTTGCTTAAACCGAAATCGACGACATGTTCGTGTTATACAGCCCTCCGCTCGCGGGGGGCTTTTTTTTTGGGGTGGGATGGGGAAGAGTAGATGGGGGAGGGGGATGTATTATGAAAGAATTGAAGAGATCATAGTGTAAAGTCCTAAGAAGACAGGTGTGCTTGCCAGGAGGGAGGGAAAAGGTAATAACAAGAAAAATTAATTCATAACGTCGTGAAAACCCCATGGAAGTCAAATATTTTAGTGATTTTTTCGGAAGACGATTTGTTAGGGCACTGCAGGGTGCATTGCTGGCTTTTTTTGCTCCTTTGGGATGGTTGTTGATTCAATTCCTCTCCGGGGTCTCTCCTCTGGACGCATTTAAAGCAGATCCGTATCTCTATTACTACATGTTGTTTGGGACAACAGTCTCTTTTGTGGCTTTTGCATTTCGTCTTGGTATTGAAGAAGAGCGATTGCGTCAGTTGGCGCTTATTGACGGGTTAACTGGCCTATTCAACGCGCGCTACTTTCACGAGCGATTGCATGATGAGATAGAAACTGCCAAGCGCTACAATTTACCACTTTCGTTAGCGGTACTCGACCTTGATCATTTTAAATTGATCAATGACACTTATGGGCATCAAGTTGGCGATATTGTTTTAAAGAATGTTGCGTCTGTATTAATGCGATCTGTCCGGCAAACAGATTTTGTCGCTCGGGCAGGGGGAGAAGAATTTGTTGTGCTCTTTTCAGGGACCAATGCCGATGATGCCGCTGTCGTTGCCGAGCGGATTCGTATGGCGGTGAAAACGTCTCAGGTCCGTATCAAGACAGGAGGCGCAATTGGGGTCAACGTCTCGATAGGTGTTGCTGGAACACCCCATCTGGCGTTGCTTGATGGAGATGTCCTCTATGCGAGAGCTGATGCCGCCTTGTACCAAGCGAAGCAAAGCGGACGTGATCGAGTTGTTGTGGATCGACAAAATGGAGTTGCCCATCCCGGGCAATAAATGGTGCTTATGGAGAAAACCAGTAAAAATCAATGTGATACTTTAGGTTAGCCTCGTACTTCCAGTGTGAAGTGATAGAGGAAAATGAAAAAAATCAAAAAAAATGTTGACAATCAAAAGCTCAGACTATAAACACATTCTTCTTCGGACGGGCCGTTAACTCAGTCGGTAGAGTATCTGCCTTTTAAGCAGAGAGTCGTTGGTTCGAGCCCAACACGGCCCACCATATATATGCGTCCCCATCGTCTAGTGGCCTAGGACACTGGCCTTTCACGCCGGTAACAGGGGTTCAAACCCCCTTGGGGACGCCACAGCCAATTTAAGGGTTATCTTAGGATGTCCCTTTTTTTCCGGAGGGCCGTTAACTCAGTCGGTAGAGTATCTGCCTTTTAAGCAGAGAGTCGTTGGTTCGAGCCCAACACGGCCCACCATATATATGTGTCCCCATCGTCTAGTGGCCTAGGACACTGGCCTTTCACGCCGGTAACAGGGGTTCAAACCCCCTTGGGGACGCCACATTTCATTTATGGTCCGAAAGGTTGATCCTTTTTTGTTATTTCCAGGCCTGCCCTTGTTTTTGATATAGAACCGAGGAGCCCAGTCAAAGTATGAAAATTTTGGCCAGGCGCTATTGAATAGTCGGCCTGACCAAAACTCTTTTGTTCTTCATTGAGGGAAGCGTCTTTCTTTTGCCGCTACGCAGCCAGCGCAAATGCGTCAATAAGGAGATCGACAAAAGATCCGACACCAATCTCTGCTGCGGCCTCGCCTGCGCCTGCAGCCGCAACGGCCTCGACGCTGGTTTCGCCTATATCGATGCCAACTTCACTGGCAACATCGACGGGTAGCCCATCCGCCGCAGCTGAAAAATCTACATCGGCAAGATCTTCTCCATGCTCAAGAACGCCTTCGCCAATGTTATCGTCATCGGCGTCGCTGTCTTCGGCGTTGCTGTTGACGTCAGTGCTTCTCATGCCTTTAGGCTTTCCGACGTCATCCAAGAATTGATCCACTTTTTTAGAGATTTTTATTGCCTTTTTACACCAGTCAAAGGCTTTTTTAATTTTATCAGCACCATCGTGGATATCTTTTTTCAAGTCCTCCTCGATGGCATCGTGGAATTTGTTCAGTGTAGTCTGTAAGGCCTCTCCAGCAGCCTTATTGGGCGACACACCTTCATTGACGAATGTATCGTACTCTTTCACGAAGTACTCTTCGCCCGCTTTACCGGCAATTGTTTTGATCTGAGAAGTGAAGCTATGCAGATATGTGTACTTGGCCTTGGTCTGCTGTATTACTGTTTGCGCGGCTTGGAGAGGGTTTTTCCCTTGCGCGATGGCCTTGTTAAAGTACGATCTTGCCTCTTGAGGGCTGCCCCCCATTGATTTTTCCATATCAACAAAGTTGGCCTGCATGGCAAGAAGCTTGAACCTATCGAGCGTACTGTATTTTTCCCGCAGGGGGGAAGCTTCAAACATCTTCATTGCTTCTTGCGGAGTGTAGCCCATTTTGACCATGACGGCGACATATTCCGAACCATATTGGGCGCATTGGTCTATTTGATCTGGGGGCAAGCCCAGTTCAAAAGCCAGCTGTGTGAACTGAGAATACAAATTTAACGCTTCACTCTTGTTTATCTTGGCTCCGTCCAGCAGTTGAAGGCATTCGCTTTTATAAATGATGCTGTGCGCGGCTTGATCGAACGTTATCCCTTGTTTTTGAGCATGTTCTTTGATTTGGCTAAAGGAGTCATCCAGTAGTTTGCTACACTCGGATTCACTCGGGTCTTTACCGTCCAGGTGTTTGCAGGCAATCTTGACTAAATCTTCAGCAGCCTGCGCTGGATCTTTGATATTTGGATTTTTCTTGAGTTTTTCATACTCGTGAATGACTGCCTTCGTCATATGCAAAGTGCCATTCCAACTCAGCTTACCTTTGAGCATGGCTTCGCCCATCGCACCAAGCATAGCGTAAATTTCTTTGTCCGGCATGCCCGTTTTCTGCAACGGAGAAAGAATCATAACACCAGTGTTTATTGCATCTACTTGAGACTCATCCGCCCATTTCCCATTCTGAGTGAGCGCCAACATGAATTTACGAAAGCCTATGGCCTGCTC
Source organism: Desulfovibrio inopinatus DSM 10711 (assembly GCF_000429305.1). NCBI lineage: Bacteria > Pseudomonadati > Thermodesulfobacteriota > Desulfovibrionia > Desulfovibrionales > Desulfovibrionaceae > Desulfovibrio > Desulfovibrio inopinatus. Next base: position 10,865 of record NZ_AUBP01000026.1, on the reverse strand, counting down.
ACCAGTGTTTTGAGCAATGTTCTTCATCGCCTGGACCAAGTCGGCGTGGAGAGCTTGTGTCGGAACCTGCTTTAGGCCACAACCGCTCGCTGCGAATGCGGCTACATCGAACGCTGTTTTTACAGAGGATGTTGCTTGTTTTCGCAGTTCAACGATTTGGTGAGGAGTATAGGATCCGTAGCCTGCATGAAGAGACATGGTGTTCAAGATCGCCCGCTCCTTCATCTTGACCATTTCCGATGCTTGTTGAGGGGTATAGCCCTCCTGTACATATTGGGCTATTTCGTGTCTAACGTGCTGCTCGGCAGCTCCTTTGGATAAGCCGGACGCTTCGGCCAGATTGGTGGCTTGGTCCATGTTTTCCACAACCTCAACCTGTTCATCGGATGAAAGCTTATGAAATTCCACGGTAAACTGTTCCGATGGAGAGTCTTGGAGCTTATAGCGAATATCCCCCCGGTTCGACGAGGGAGGAGGCGGCGAACTCGCTTCAGTTTGCTGTGCATCATTCGCTTGTTGTGATTGTTCAAGGTCAATAGCCCCCATGGAGGGAGGGAAATTGCCTGCATTGCCTACGTTATCTATTCCCACGTCATCCTCCTTTCTTTTTGGGTTTGTTTTCGACGTTTCCTTCGTCTTTTGATCTGCGACCCAACTCCGCTGCCTGACGCACCCCAGCTCGATACAGCGCCACAGCGAGAGACGCCCCCGGCATACCGCAGCTCTCCAGCCATTGTTTGGGGTTTACTGTCAACGGTCGCCCCAACTTCTGAAAATGCGACAGAAGTGCTTTGCCGACATCGGTAAAACTGATTTTATGCTGGGCAGACGCTTGAGCCTCGGCTTCCTGGGTCAAACGCTTCTCCCGAGCCGTGGCATCCGCTAGCTCCGCGTAGAGACCCGTAATTCGAAACTGGTTCATAAGCTCCCGCACACCGCGTGTCTCGGGCTTAGCACTCAGAAACCACGCCTGCATTTTGCGACACAGGGTCATCTGCTGCATCAAAGCGTCGAATTCGTCTTGGCGCATGTCATTGTCGCGGAGCCAGTCCGAGAGCTTCGCTTCGGAAAGCCCGCGCTCAGACAAAAAGCGTGTACGCTCTACAGACTGCTCAGCTTCGGTGACGGACATTTTGAAATGCTCGGCCATGGCGGCAACGGCTGCTTGGTTAAAAGCACTGAGGGACAACCACCAGAACCGTTCGTCGTTTAGCACTGCATGAGCGGCTATTTCAGTGAAGGAAACCTCAGCACCTCGACGCTGAACGCGGGCGTACATATCGGGACAAAAATGTAAAGTTTGCCTTTCGAGATGACTCTTGGCCTCGCCTTTGACAGGTTGTTCTTGAGCGACTCTGACGAGAAGCGCTCTGGCGTCATTCGCCATCACGTCAACATAGCCCTGTCGAAGCTGAAGGGCGAGTCCTTTGGCCGTCTGGCGAGCAAGTCCGGCTTCCTTGGAAGCGACGACCACGCGCTCCAGGGTTCGATTTCGGAACGGTAGCTTTTGAGCGGCAGCCAGAATAAGCGTTCGTTCGTCGGGAGAAAGAGTCTCTGTCTGTTTAAGCGTCTCCTGCAGGTTGACCATGGGCTCGGAGAGACGAGCGAAGCCATCTTGTTCCGGGTGATGAGCGCAGTAGACAAAGTCGTCGTCTAAAAGTTGGCCCGCCATGACGCTTGAGAAAGTTTGTCCAACGCCACTAGCCCCGAACTGCTGGAGTTCGGCAGCCAAGAGCGCGCCGGCACCGGCACCGTAGACCCTGACGCCAATTTCAAGAGCGTGGATAAGTTCCACAGCCCAAAGAGTAAATCGATTGGGGTCGAGATCAATTATCACGATGGCGTCAGGACTGCGGGTTTGCAATAAACTCAAGACATCGCCTTGCCCAGCAGGAGGCTGGTAATGAGCAGCAAGCAAGGCCTGAGCCTCTTGACGCGGCAGACTTGGCCCGAGAAAAACGAAGGTGTTCATGGCAACTGGCTCTTTGCGTATAACGCCGAACGTTTTCCATAGCGGCAGAAATTAAAATTATGCAATCCTTCCAAGCCAGGGGCGATGGCGCGTACAACCTTCGTTTTGAGTCCTGGGCGACTCATGTCAAACAGCAATACCCGCTCCACCCCCACTGCTTGCATCCGCTGAATGTAGATATCCAAGTCTCCATGGAATGTATCTGTAGCGCAATCCTGCCATGTCTTGGGCGAGACGATTTCGGGCATGGAGTCCAGCGCCTCGAAATAGCTGTCGTAGGTTAGCACTTGCTTCATGAAAAGCATATCCGGCCCGGACGTTTGACGGGTTCCTTGATTGTTTTCCACAGCGGCCAAAGCCGCCTCGGTCAGGGCTCTGAGCATGGCCAAGTCCGGATTCAGGCTGGCTCCGAAACCTTGGACGATCAGCGGAGGGCACTGGGAGGTGTCATAAATAATGGCAGTATAGATGGGAACCTGTGTGTCCACACTGCAATCAAAAAGCGTGCAATTGGCCCCGTGGCTAGCACAAGCATCGATGACGCCAAGCACAAGAGGATGATCAATGGCCGCCATTTTCACCTTGCGAAGGGGAAAATAGCTGTTTCGCTGTATCGACAAAAACTTGTGTAGTTTCAGCCCGTCGCGCTCGACAAGTTCCGCCACGGCCTGAACGGCGGCTTCGGCCAGAACAACGCCTGCAGCGAGGCCGTTGGTGGTGGACTCAAAGGTGAAGAGAGAGCTTGGTCGGTGGTATCCGCCGAAAATAATCATGTCCAGCGGGACAGGAACTTCCTCCTGGTTGACGATATCCCAGCCCAACCCCCATTCTAATTCCAGGTGTGGATGGAAGAAAGACTGTTTCGTCAAAAGAAGCTGGTCTTGCCGAATCATAGGGTGGGACGTGCAGAGTTCCCTATAGGACGCTTTGAGCACAGGACCGTCGTAGACCTCTGCTGCAGCGCGCTCAATCGCCTCCATTCCGGCCGAAACCATGGCCTGCTCTCTGGTTAGACCCTTGCCGTACGATGGGCCTGGAGCCCTTCCTTGATGGCGATGTACAGCAGCGCATGGCACGCCCAACCCGGCAAGCCCAGTGTAAAATCCTCTCCTGACCACGCCAATGGCGAGAAGGTCAGTCTCAAACAGTTCCAATACCTCGTTTGGCTCCGCATAGCGAGGCGTGGAGCCGCACCAGCGTTTGTTTGCAACGTATTCCTCTCCTCTGAATAGCACGTCGGCTCCGTACAAAAGAAGTTATGGAACACTCATCAGTAGCCACCCGTGGGGCTAGCCAGCGATATTACGCATATGCTGCATTTGGTTTACCAGGTCTTCGTTGTCCTGCTTGTGCGCGTTTGATGTGTCGGCTGGGGTCAAGGCGATAAAGTTGCCCTGTGGATCCCGAATAAGACAATACCTATGAGCACCTTCGCCAGTAGGTTGTTGAACGACTTCGCCACCGAGTTCTTTCACTTTTGCTGCTGTTTCGTCCACGTCTTCCACTGCTATGGCGATTCGCCACACCGGCTGAGCCTCTGGATGTCTGTTCTCAGGGAAGGCAATGATGCTGGCTACTGCTGCGTTGTTAAAAAAAGCCAAGGCAACATCGTTGCCAAAGGGAGCTTTCTGATCCTTATAGGTCCAACCCGCCAGTCCAGCGTAGAAGGATTTCGCTTTGTCCAAGTCATCGGTCATAAGCGCAACGTTGACCACCCTGCCAAGTCGGGAATATCCTGCCATGCTTACCTCTTTTTATGTTGTGGATGATCCAACTCTCCTATTTTATGCCAGTGAATAAGAAACATCGCTTGGGCTTTTCTGCTTTGTTTACGTATCTCGTCTGGAAGTTTACACAACAAATTGAGATAATTTTGTTATCTTTTTTATTCCTATTTATGGAGCTAACATAATGATACTCTGATACGTTTACTTTATAATCCATAAAGGGTCCAGAATAAACGCTAGAAACTAAGAGGACGTCCGACACGAGGCTTGCTTAGATTCTTTCTAGGTCTTGAGGATGAGCAACTGGCAAGCTTTCCTCAGAGTCAGGAGCCGGCGTATAAGAGAAATTTGATCGCGTGATGCCTGCCAACCTGCATTGCGGCCGAAGAGAGTACTTGCGATGGGGCTTCACCCAATTTCGACGGATTGATGAGTGGTTTGAAAAGCAAGGTCTTATGAGTTTGGAAGGAAAGTATCTGGAGTTACAAGTGAAGAAGAACCGCCGTGGTACCGAGCAGGTATGCCCGGTGGTGTGAGAGGGGGAAACCGCGAGGAATCCCCCTACTTGATTGTGTGTGCGGCCAAACCAGCGATGCCAAGTGAGAGCTACTGCTTCCCTGCTGGCTCCTGTTGTGTGGAGCAGTGGATACCGCCACCGCCAAAATTGATGCCCAAAGTGTTGATAGCCACGACTTCGCGGTCGGAAAAAGCGTTCTTAAGGACTGCGAGCGCCTCTTCATCCTTCTTTTTGACAGATTCGGGCATACCCTCCATCCAATACTTCTGTGCCAAAACCAATCCATTGGTGATCAGGAAGTTGCAGTAGCTCTGTGCCGGAATCACCGTCACCGGTTTGCCAAAAGGGAAAGTGGTGCCGTCCGTGTACGCGGGATAAGACATGAGACCGAAGTACGCTTCGTCGTCTGGCTTGGCCGTGAAGAAAAGGGTTTCGGGCATAGGGATGCGGATTATTTTGAATGGCTTGCCGTCTTGGTCGCGGGCCTTCTTAAGAATCTCGTAGTTTTCTTCCATGCGTCGACGATTCTCGCGTTCCACCGGCCCTTTGGCCGCTTCCTTCTCGCTGACTTCAGCCAAGAGAATGGTGTTCGGCGTGATAAACCGGCAGTATTCATCCACGTGGTTATTGGCCGCCGCACTGCGGTAAGCCACGCCTTTACCGTCCGGACCGGGCAACGTGCTGGTATTGTAGGGATCATCATCCACTGTGCCTTTTTTGAGCCAAATGACGTTGGTCGCACCTAGCATTTCGGCAAATTCATGTTCGATATCCTCTCGCGAGAGGTTGGGGTTGCGTTGAAACTCGCAGGCCTCAGTTACTAAGATGGTTCCCTTGCCATTGAGTTCCCGATCTCCTCCTTCACTCACCAGTCGGGTCATGCGAGAAGGGAGGCCCACAGCCTTAGCAGCATCGCGGTCGACACGCTCCATCATTCTGGCTTGGGTGTCCGTATCGGGAAAATAGCCCCAGCAGTTGAAATTAAAGTCCGCAATGCTTTTTTGGCCCGCTGCATTGACTGTAAAAATGGGGCCAAAGTCGCGCCAGTAGAGCATGCTAAACGGCGCTACGTAAAAGGAAATGTTAGATTGGTCCACTTCGTACTTTTTAAGCAGTGAGAGCACATGATCCTTTTGTTTTTTGTTCGGTACGCAGATACGCAGTTTGACGTGTTTGGAAATATTTTCGGCCATTTCCAAAAGCACAGCGTCGGTATCGAATCCCTTGATATATTCTTTGGAAAGCCATCCCATCCAAACCAGTTCCTGGGCTTCGAATTCTCCGGGAAATCGCCATTCCCCTTCAGCAAACGCCGGCCTCGATATGCTCAGGCTGCATAGAATTACGAGAAGAATTGTTGTGATCTTCATTCGTGCGACAAGCATGCTATATTCTCCTTGGGGTAGTTATTAGACTGGGGTGGTTTGCGTCTGACCGATGGGGTATGGTGGTGTATGCAAGCAATAGATTTCATTGTTTCACGAAACAACTTGAAATATCAAATACAAATGTGGAAAATTGCACCTCTATATAAAAGACGGAAGCAAAGCCTGGGCCTAGTATGATTTAATGTTTAAAGCTTGGCAGATGGTAGCTTGACGATATTGTGATGGTGGTGTCTGATCAAGCTTACAATGCTACGTAATTTCGGCACCATCAGTCTGAGCATTGTTATGTCTATCTTCATTGTCGATGACACTCGTCAGTGCCAGATTTCACGTCCTTTTCATTGCTGCGTAAAGTCTCGTAACGTGCATGCAGTATTGGTATGACTGGATGGGCATGGTTTTTCTCACGTATATTCCGAATATTACTCTCTGGTGACTCAGTTTCATCACGCTCCTCACAATAGATATCCATATTTTAATTCAGTGCTTTCAATATGTTTGTATTTCAGCTTCATCATAAAAATTATCGTGTCCTCTGGACCATGCCTCTATGAAGATATTATATAGTAGCCAAGACTGCTCAACCTTTTCAGATTGAGTTCAGAAGGAGCTTTCAATTTGTATCAGAACTTCATTAAAAGTGAGCTATTATGAAATATTTTTCTCAAATATTGGGCGGCATTTTGTTGATTGCTTGCTGTTTACTTCTTCCGCATACGAGAGCGTGGGCAAACAATATCATGATTGGCGGCTACTGGGAGAACTGGAATAATGCTCTTCACCCAGGGAGTGAAAGCACTTCCGAAGCTGCGTATTATGCAAATGACTTTGCGCCATTTACTCTCGTGTACTATTCCTTCTTAACATTGGCGAAATCTCCCAATCCAGATAATCCGCCCAACCAACAATGGGATGGTGAGTCCATTTATGAAAGTATGACAGCAGCGGATGTTATTGATGTTATGACACCAACCGTTCCAGAATGGGAAAATCCTAACAATTGGCAACGTCTAAAGATTCAAGCCATGATCGATTCATGTCATGCCGACGGGAAGAAATTTATTTGGGCAATTGGCGGCTGGTCGGACCTGACGCGGACGATCAGCGATGACCAAATACAGGCATTTGTCGATTATTGCGTCAAGCTCCTCAGTCTTACCGGAGACGGGATTGATTTCGACTGGGAGCATCTCAGTGAAAATTCGGATATTAAGGACCAGCAGCGTCATGTCTTGGGAAAGATATTTCCAGTCCTTCGAAAGGCGCTGGATGAAAACGGTCTGCATGATAAGTTGATTGGGTATACGACGCGCCTCAACGCGTTTTGGGACGACAGTACGAGACCGAGTTCTGTCATACAATTCAACACAGATGGAGAGGGGATTGATGTCGTCCAAGCCCTTGTAGATGCCGGGTCTTCGCTCGACAACACCGTCGATTGGGTTAATGTCATGATGTACGATGCTCCTCCTGAAGATTTGGGAGCGCAGGGCGCTTTTTCTCTCGCTAATTATGCAATGGTCCTCGGCTTTTTCAGGCAATATGTCTCGCAATCCAAAATTGTTATGGGATTTGAGCCCGGTGGTCAGATGGCCGGTGGAGTATGGGAAGGGATGGATGTCGATAAACAGGTCATCGACTATATCAAAACCAACAATTATGGCGGGGTGATGTTTTGGGCCATCAACCAACCGGCGATGCCACCGTCGACAGAGGTCACAGGGGATAATGCGCAAGCTTTGGCAGCATATGCAGCGCAAGATTCTTCGACCTCAATAACTCCAATTGTTATGCTGCTTGTTTTGCAATAGGATTTGCATAATACAACAACGAGCTGCCTGGAGACAGCTCGTTGTTGTCGGAATGAATGTTGTTTTCCTGTCTTTTGAGTTCAGAGCAGATTTGCGTGAATTGTCTTACGAGATTCGTGCTAAGTCGCATGCCTCAAGAATCATCTCGTCACCATACGGTTGTTGACCGTTTTCCATACTGATCATAGCCGCAATAACTTTAGGGAAATCTTTTCTCTTTACACGAGCATGAGGCGCAATTCCGGACTGGCGCGACACGAATTTTATATAGGCGCGTGTGTTGTTTTCATTCGGGGGAGCCCAGCGAGAAATCATTTCGTTAAGCTTAAGGAGTCCGTGGACACGTTGATAGTTCCGAAGAAGTTTTGCCATGGCACGTATACCATAGGTTGGGCTAATAAATGTCTTGAAAGCTGGGTCATCGCCGCGACATTCGCCAAGCCATTCGCGTTTTGTATGGCGTATATTTCCGGGGTTGTTATTCCGAATGCCTCGAGGGGCTGTAGGATCGATTTTCCAGGAATGCAAGAAAGCGAGTGATGCCCAGACAAGAGCAAACTGCTCATCCAAAGTCGAGCGAATGTGTCCCGCAAGAGTCGAAATGCTTTTTGTTGTAGATGGGGCAATATTTGGAAATATAGAACTTGTCACAATGCTTAATGCGAGAAAAATGGGGAAATATTTTTTCATGAAATGTCACGTCGTTTTTTTAGTGGTATTTCTTGCCATCAGCAAGATTGGTGTTGCAGTAATGCCTTGATTTTCCATGTAGATTGTACAGCTTTAAGCTATGCGTAATATGGTATTAAAGAATCAATTAATATCAAATTTCAAAAAAGCCAGAAGGGAATTGGATTTCTGGGGTTCTATAATCAAAAATGGAGGCAAAGCCTGGGGCTTGTAGCCGTCCAGTTTTTGGGGGACAGTTGTCCCTCTAAAATTGCGCAATCCTATCCACGGTAATCCCCCCGAACGTAAGACGCTGAATCTTTGATCCCAAGAAACGCACTCTCACGTTGAAAGTCGTCGGTAATGAACTGGCTTTCATGATCGTACCGCAGAGTCAGCCCGCTGGCCACAGCCTTCCCGATCTCCCAACAAGTTGGTTAGAATGTAAGGGGACGGGATATTCAATAGGAAAGTACGGTTACCGTACATAAAAAGCCTCGCGTGGTTCCAATCAAGAGGGCTCAAATTGTCCAAGGAGGGAACCCCGCAAGGCTTGCTTCATACTCAACTTGGGGGGGGCGACCTTGTCCCCCATTGCCCCCCACTATGGTCGGTCCCCGGTGGGCCTTTCCGGTGGTCAAGTCGAGTCTGCGGACACCAAAACCATAGTGTTGCCGGTTGTGAGCGTCAATGGAGGGGGGCCAACATCCTGGGGAGGATGTTGACATTCTGAGTAACATCTGAGCAGTCTTCAGGGTAACATTTTTCTGACCTGGAAAACGGTTATCATTCTAATGTCTGGAGGTTTTCCTATGGTTTTGACGGACATCGCGATCAAGGATGTTGAGGTGGAATTGAAGTCGCGACGATTGGGCGACGAACTCAGTCTTTTTCTGGATAGGCGTCCAAATTATGGAAGATAAAAAGTTTTATCCAGTGACCATGTTTGGCGTCCGTTTTGAAGATAAAGACGGTTGGATTCTTGCAGAATGGCCCACGTCCTATAAAGAGGTGATTCAAGAACTTGAGCAAAGGGATATGCGAATTTTGGAGGTTCGCGAGATAACGCAAGGATTATGCTGTACGAGAGATGAAAACGGCAACCCCAAGGTGGATGATTCGCTTTTGCCTATAATGGCTTTCAACCATGGATGGGCTTTCGATTCCGTTCATGAATGTTGGAGGGCTCCTAGCGAACTCATTCCAGAGTCTCCAAACCGTCCGAAAGCGGCTAAGGATTTCTCCATCTCTGTTGGCAAGATAAATGCTGGGTGGGCATTGATGTTCAAAGTTGATGAACAAGAGCATACAATCCAATGCAGCAATGCGTCTGATCCTCTACATGATTTGATTGGCTGGATGGAAGAGATATACTCCAATCGATCGGCAAGAGTAATGATTGATGAGGAAGGAATGTACACAAGTCTAACGGCGTATGATCGTTGTTTTGGTCACGTTAGATTGACGATTCATGCCTACTATCATGATGTCGATAAGCCAATTGACGCCTATGTTAGCAAGTATAGTCTGATTAAAAGTTTGTATGAAGCTATCTTATTTATACCGAAAGATGAGAAAAGCTTTTATGACAAAAGAGCATGCCCAGAAAAGAATGCAGAAGAGATCTGTCCTGATTTGAGGTCTCAAACTCTCGATAAGTACCTTCACGAAATGAGAAACGCTCAGCCAGTATTTACTGTGATGGCTGATTTTGGTTCTGGCCCTTGGGGATGGTTTACAGAAAATGGTTCCCAGTATCCGCCCATTGGCGGTAATGTCGCTGATGCGACGGGGGCGGACTTTGATGAATTAGGATTCGAGATGGATACGCAGCTTCAGAACGATTTTAATACGTGGGTAACGTCTTTTGAAAATGAATATTCAGACAAAGCCTTTGACTGGGATGCTTTTCATATAAAAGGTCTTGATTTGACCCAAAAGTTCCGAAAAATTCTCCCATCCAACATTAAGCTAATATACTCAAAGCCTGTGGAAGATCCTGGGCATGATGAAAGTACCTTTACCGAGTTTTTTCCTGAATAACGTTGTGAGTCAAAAATTGGAGAACCGGCGTGCATGACCAGCGAATGCAGGGAAGTCCATCGGAGAAACGGGGAGTGAGGTTTTTGACGAGGTGAAAAACGAAGATGGCGGCCTTGGGGGTTAACCCCAATACCGCCTACGCTCCGGCCGATTCTGGTATTTCCCGGACGGAGGGAGCTTCTTAATGAATATTAAAATTCAACCAGGGGATCGTCAATCGGGTAAAAGTGCTGTGCGGATAGCGTGACAACAACCATGTCGGAAAGGCGATTTCCCGGCCTGCCCCCGTCTTTCCTATGTGGCCCTTCGTCAAGGGTAATCTGTGTATAGTCTTTTCCTATCCGTGCACTCTGGCACTAAGTACTATTCAGTACAAATTATATTTCTGCGCCATTTGGCGTACGCGCCTAGTACATCGTAAAATTTAAGTCTTCGCATTTGTATTGCAATAGGCTATTCTCTCTTCACTAAGAAGGAGAAGGAATGGCGCCGCGCTACAAAGTGACACTGACCCAGGAAGAACGAGCTGAGCTTGAGGCAATATCATCTAAGGGAAAAAGGGCTGCGCGTACTGTGCTTTACGGGCGTGCATTGCTCCTTCTCGACGCAGGAGAACATGGCCCCAAGTGGGTTGTCGCTAAGGTCGCTGAAGCCTTGGGAGTGACCACTCGTAGCCTTGAGCACTTAAAAAAAAGATTTGTAGAGCAGGGGCTTGAGGCCGCTATTGAACGGAAAGTG